>VBDL01000355.1 GCA_005884255.1 Betaproteobacteria bacterium
GGCTTTCGTCGCGCCGATGACGCTGGGCTGCGGCCAGTTGTGCACCCAACCCGGCCTCGTGCTGGCGATCGGCAGTGAGAGCCTCGACGCCTTCATCGCCGCGGCAGCACAGGCCGTTCGCGACACGCCCGCCGGCGTGATGCTCACGCCCGGCATCGCGCAGGCCTATGCGCGCGGCACGGCGCGGCTCGGCGGCCATGCGGCCGTCACGACGCTGGCGCGCGGCGCCGCGGCCGAGGGTCGCGCGCAGGCGGCGCTGTTCGGCACCGACGCGCACGCGCTGCTCGCCGACGCCTCGCTCGCCGACGAAGTTTTCGGCCCTTGCAGCCTGCTGGTGCGCTGCGATGACGAGGCGCAGCTGCGTCGCGTGCTGTCGGCGCTCGAAGGCCAGCTCACGGCCACGCTGCACATCGAGCCTGACGACCATGCGATTGCGCGCCGGCTGCTGCCGCTGCTGCAGCGCAAGGCGGGCCGCGTGCTGGTCAACGCCTTCCCGACCGGCGTCGAGGTGTGCGACGCGATGGTCCACGGCGGCCCATTCCCGGCCACGTCCGACGGGCGAAGCAGCTCCGTCGGCACCGCGGCGATCGAGCGCTTCCTGCGGCCGGTGTGCTACCAGAACCTGCCCGACGCGTTGCTGCCCGCCGCGCTGCAAGCCGGCAACCCGTGGGCCGTTCCGCGCCGCACCGGCGGGATCCCGCTTTCGCAAGCTCTGCAGGAAGCCCCGCATGGCCGATGACTTCATCCTCGAGACGCGCGGCCTGACGAAGGCGTTCAACTGCTTCGTGGCCGTGCGCAATGTCGACCTGCGCGTGCGGCGCGGCTCGATCCATGCGCTGATCGGGCCCAACGGCGCCGGCAAGACCACCGTCTTCAACCTGCTGACGAAGTTCCACACACCTTCGGCCGGCACGATTCTCTTCAAGGGCGAGGACATCACGGCGGAGCGTCCGGCGCAGACCGCGCGGCGCGGCATCGTGCGCTCGTTCCAGATTTCCGCGGTGTTCCCGGAGCTCTCGGTGTTCGACAACGTCAAGGTGGCACTGCAGCGCACGCTGGGTGCCGACTACCGCTTCTGGCAATCGATCTCGGCGATGCGCGTGCTCGATGCGCGGGCGATGCAGCTGCTCGACCAGGTTGGCCTGTCGCGCTACGCCGGCGCGCTCGCCGCGGACCTGCCCTACGGGCGCAAGCGCACGCTGGAGATCGCGACGACCTTGGCACTCGAGCCGCAGATGCTGCTGCTCGACGAGCCGACGCAGGGCATGGGCCACGAGGATGTCGACCGCATCAAGGACCTGATCAAGGCCGTGTCGGCCAGCCGCACCGTGCTGATGGTCGAACACAACATGAAGGTGGTCGCCGACATCAGCGACACCATCACCGTGCTGCAGCGCGGCGAGGTGCTGGCCGAAGGGGCGTATGCCAGCGTGTCGGCGGATCCGGCGGTGCGCGAGGCCTACATGGGAGCCGAAGAACATGAGTGACGCCATGCTGGCGATGCGCGACGTCCACGCGTGGTACGGCGAATCGCATGTGCTCCAGGGCATCGACCTCGAGGTGAGGGCCGGCGAGTGCATCACGCTGCTCGGGCGCAACGGCGCCGGGCGCACCAGCACGCTCCGATCCATCCTCGGGCTCACGGCCAAGCGCACCGGCTCGATCCGCATCGCCGGCCGCGAAACCATCGGCCTGCCGCCGCACCGCATCGCGCGGCTGGGCCTGGGTTACTGCCCCGAAGAGCGCGGCATCTATGCATCGCTCACCGCCGAAGAGAACCTGCAGCTGCTGCCGAAGGTGGGCGAGGGCGGCCTGTCGCAGGAGCAGATCTACGCGATGTTCCCGAATCTGAAGGAACGCGCCGCCAGCCCCGGCATGCGCTTGTCGGGCGGCGAGCAGCAGATGCTCGCGATGGCGCGCATCCTGCGCACCGGCGCGAATCTGCTGCTGCTCGACGAGATCACCGAGGGCCTCGCGCCGGTGATCGTGCAGAAGCTCGGCCAGGTCATCCGCGAGCTGAAGTCGCGCGGCTACACGATGGTCCTGGTCGAACAGAACTTCCGCTTTGCCAAGCACCTGGCCGATCGCCACTACGTGGTCGAACACGGCCGCGTCGTCGAGGTGATCGAACGCCGCGAGGTCGAGGCCAAGCAAGAACGCTTGAACGAGCTTCTCGGCATCTGACTTCCCCCGCTCAACCGCTCACATCCATCTGGAGATCGCTCATGCAACTCAAGGGATTCGTTCTCGGCCTCGCGGCCTGTGCCTCGCTTCCGGCCCTGGCCCAGGTCAGTGACGACGTCGTCAAGATCGGCGTGCTCAACGACCTGTCGGGCATCTATTCCGACCTGTCCGGCCAAGGCTCCGTGACGGCCGCGCGCCTCGCGATTGAGGAGATGGGCGGCAAGGTGCTCGGCAAGCCGGTCGAGCTGGTGTTCGCCGATCACCAGAACAAGCCGGACGTGGCCGCCAACCTGGCGCGCGGCTGGTTCGACCAGGGCAAGGTCGACATGGTGACCGACTTCCCCACGACCTCCACCGCGCTCGCAGTGATGGAGATTGCCAAGCAGAAGAACCGCGTGGTGATGCCGTCGTCGGGCCTGGCCACCTCCATCCTCGGCGAGAAGTGCACGCCACTGACCGCGCAGTGGACGACCAACACCTACGCGCTGGCCGCCGGCACCGCGCGTGCGCTGGTCAAGGAAGGCAAGAAGAGCTGGTACTTCATCACCGCCGACTACACCTTCGGCCACTCGCTGGAGAAGGACGCGAGCGAAGTGATCAAGGCCGAGCAGGGCACCGTGGTCGGCGCCTCGCGGCATCCGTTTCCCGGCAGCGACTTCTCGTCCTTCCTGCTGAAGGCACAGGCATCGAAGGCCGACGTGATCGCGCTGGCCAACGCGGGCAACGACACCGTCAACGCCATCAAGCAGGCCAACGAGTACGGCATCAGCCGCAAGCAGGTGGTGGCGCCCTTGCTGACCTACATCTCCGACGTCCACAGCATCGGGCTGGACAAGGCGCAGGGCATGTACCTCAGCGAGGCGTTCTACTGGGACTATGACGAGAAGTCGCGCGCCTGGGCGCGCAAGTTTTTCGAGCGGCAGAAGCGCATGCCCACCGCCGCGCAGGCGGGCGTCTATTCGGCGACCCTGAACTACCTCAAGGCGGTCGAAGCCGCGGGCACCGACGAGGCCAAGGCCGTGATGGCGCAGCTGCGCAAGATGACGATCAACGATGCCGTGATCCGCAACGGCAAGCTGCGCGAGGACGGTGCGCTCGTGCACGACATGCTGCTGCTGCAGGTGAAGGCGCCGGCCGAATCGAAGGCGCCGTGGGACTACTACAAGGTCAAGGCCGTGCTCAAGGGCGCCGACGTCTATCCGCCGATCAACCCCGCCTGCCAGATCGCCAGCAAGTAGGCCCGCGATGCTCGACATCTCCATGCAGTCGCTCGCCGCGCAGTTGCTGGTGGGCCTGATCAACGGCTGCTTCTACGCGA
>VBDL01000364.1 GCA_005884255.1 Betaproteobacteria bacterium
TCAGCTGAAGGCGCTACGTGAGCGCCTCGTCGAGCAGGCCGAGCTCGAGTGCGAGCACGGCGTCGCGCTGCTCAGCGGCCAGAGCCGCGGCGGCAAGACCTGGTACGGCCATCCAGAGCCCGGTGCGATGCCGGGCTGGCAGGGCATTGCGGCGCTCTACAACAAGGGCCGGACGTTCATCGACTACCTGAAGCATCCGCTGTTCAAGGCCTACAACGACCATGTGTTCCGCAAGGCCTCGTGGCACCTGTCGGCGATGACCGGCCTCATCGTGCGCCGCGGCGCCGAGCCGATGGTGGTGCACGTCGACCAGCAGTTCATGCCGAAGACCGAGGTGCCGACCTACCTCAACTGCATGCTGTGCCTGAGCGACTTCGAGGAAGTGATGGGCGCGACGCGCGTGGTGCCCAAGAGCCACCTCGGCGGCTACCCGCCGCAGGCCTACGACGCGCAGCGCGGCGCCTACAACCCGGAGCCGATCGACACCGTCGCGGTGGAGGCGCCGGCCGGCTCGGTGATCTTCTTCGAGAGCCGCACCTGCCACCAGTCGGGCACCTCGCATTCGGACAAGACGCGCTACTCGCTCACCACGCTGTGGCAGCAGCATTGGGTCAAGCCGATGGACAACATCGCGCTGAACCTGCAGGACGCGGTGTACCGCACGCTGTCGGAAGACGAGTTGCAGTTGCTCGGTTTCAAGGCCGAGCCCAGTCGCCGCATCGAGGCTCCGTCGCCGAACGCGCACCAGAACACCAACCGCAAGACGCCCTATGTGCCGGAACTGCGGCGCGACAGCGATGCGCGGCCGGTGGCGCTGGACGGCATGGGCGACCGCAAGGGCGCCGACGACGAGGCCAAGGCCATGGGCCTGAAATGAACCACCCCCTACGGCCTGCGGCCGCCCCCTCGAGGGGGCGACACTGGCGGCCCGGCGGAGCCGGATCCGCTGTGTCCGCTTGGTCGGGGCAAAGCGCGCGGTGGAGCGAATGACATGAACCTGGAGTTTTCCCCCGACCACGAGGCGATGCGGCAGCAGGTCCGCAAGCTGCTCGCCGGCGCGCGCCCGCGCGGCGCCTTCGAGGGAACGCGCGACCCGACGGGCGTGGGCGATGCCGCGCTGTGGCGCCAGCTCGCCGAGCTCGGCTGGCTGGCCACCGCGGTGCCCGACGCGCACGGCGGCAGCGGGCTCGATGCGTTGGCACTGTGCGTGCTGGCCGAGGAGGCCGGGCGACACCTGGCGGCCGTGCCGCTGACCGCATCCGCCTGCAGCTTCACGCACGCGCTGCTCGGGTTCGCGAACGATCCGGCGGTGCAGGCGCTGCTGCCGCGGCTCGCCGATGGGTCGGCCTGCGGCGTGCTGCTCACCGACGACTGCTGGCCGCCCGGCGCGCAGCTGCGCGAGACCATGGCCGGCGCGGTGCTCAGCGGCCGCGCGCGCAACGTGCTCGACGGCGCCGCGGCTACGCATGCGCTGTCAATGGCCGGCGACGGCGCCGAGGCGCGGCTCGTGCTGTTCGCCATCGACGAGCGTTCCCGCGCAGCGATGGCACCCGCGCCGCTCGATCTGCTGCACCCCTGCTGCAGGTGCTGGCCCGCGGTGACGCTGCCCGCGCGGCGTGGGAGCGCATGCTGCACCACCACGCGCTGTTCGTCGCCTTCGAGCAGCTCGGGGGCGCCGAGGCCGCGCTCGATGCGGCGCGCCGCTACAGCCTGCAGCGCTACGCCTTCGGCCGCCCGATCGGCTCGTTCCAGGCGCTGAAGCACTTGATGGCCGACATGCTGGTGAGCATCGAGCTGGCGCGCGCCAACTGCTGCTTCGGCGCCGCCGCGCTCGGCAGCGACGGCGATGTGTTGTGCGAGGCGGCAGCCGTGGCGCGCATCTCGGCCACCGAGGCGTTCCGCCTGTGCGCCAGCGGCAGCACGCAGGTGCACGGCGCACTGGGCGTGACCTGGGAATCCGATTGCCACCTCTACTACCGGCGCGCACAGGCACTGGCGGGCAGCCCCGGCTCGCTGCGCAGCTGGAAGGAGCGGCTGGTGGCGCTGCTGCGCGAGCGCGCCGCGGCGCGCGCCTGCCCCTCACCAACATGACCCTGACCGACCTCCCCACCCACGAGGCCTTCCGCGCAGATGCGCGCGCCTGGATCCGCCGGAATGCGCCCTGGGACCGGCTCGCGAAGATCCGCCAGATGCGCTTCGCCGGCCAGCCCTTCGACACCGAGCACGAGTGGCTCGAGACCGCACGCCACTGGCAGCGGCTGAAGTTCGATGCCGGCTGGGCCTGCCTCGTGTGGCCGCGCGAGTACGGCGGACGGGGCTTGAGCGCCGCCGAGAACGTGATCTTCCAGGAAGAGGAAGGCCCGTTCGCGGAGCTGTTCGGCCCTTTCATGATCGGCCAGGGCTTCGTCGCGCCGACGCTGATGGCCTACGCCGGCGAGGAGCACAAGCGCCGCTTCCTGCCGCCGCTGGCGCGCGGCGACACCATCTGGTGTCAGCTCTTCAGCGAGCCGGGCGCGGGCTCCGACCTCGCCGGCGTGCGCATGCGCGCCGTGCCGGCCGAAGGCGGCTGGCGGCTGTCGGGCCAGAAGGTGTGGACCTCCGGCGCGCACCACAGCGAGTGGGGCATCGTGCTCGTGCGCACCGACCTCGATGCGCCGAAGCACCGTGGCCTCACGATGTTCTTCGTGAAGATGGATTCGCCCGGCATCACCGTGCGGCCGATCCGCCAGCTCTCGGGCGTGAGCCACTTCAACGAGGTGTTCTTCGATGACGTGCTCGTGCCCGACGAACAGCGCCTGGGCCCCGTCAACGAGGGCTGGAAGGTCGCGCTGACGACGCTCACCAACGAGCGCATGACGCTCGGCGCCAGCACGCCAGTCGGCTTCGACGAAGTGTTCGAGCTCGCGCTGCGCGACGGCGACGATGGCCGCGCGCCGATCGAGTCGGAAGACGTGCGCCTGCGCCTGGCCGAGTGGTACGCCAAGGTCACCGGCATGCGCTTCGGCGTGTACCGCATCCTCGGCACGCTCGCGGCCGGCCGGCAGCCCGGCGCCGAGGTGGCGGTGGGCAAGCTCGTCGGCGCGCGCACCACGCAGGACATCGCCGCCTATGCCCTCGAGCTGCTCGGCGCACGCGGCCGTGCTGCGGCCGACGACGAGGTGCGGCAGTTCCACAGCATGTTCAGCTTCGGCGCGATCCATCGGCTCGAAGGCGGCACTGACGAGGTGCTGCGCAACATCCTCGCCGAGCGCGCGCTCGGCCTCCCCGCCGAACCGCGGGCCGACCGCGGCTCGTTTCGCGACGTGCCGACCGCGCCATGACTGATACCTGCACCGTCGACCCACGAGAGTTCCGCAACGCGCTGGGGGCCTTCACCACCGGCGTGACCATCGTCACCACGTGCGATGCCGCGGGCCGCGACGTGGGGCTCACCGTCAACAGCTTCAACTCGGTGTCGCTGGAGCCGCCGCTGGTGCTGTGGAGCCTGGCGCGAAGCTCGGCGAGCCTCGCGGCCTTCGTCGAAGCCGAGTACTTCGCGGTGCACATCCTCGGCGCGCGGCAGGAGGCGCTGTCCAATCTCTTTGCGCGGCGCGGCGCCGACAAGTTCGCCGGCATCGAGCTCGAGCGGGGGCAGGGCGGCGTGCCGCTGCTCGACGGCTGCGCGGCGCGCTTCGAGTGCCGCACCGCCTATCGCCACGAAGGCGGCGACCACGAGATCTTCGTCGGCGAGGTGCTCAACTTCGAGCACTTCGACCGCCCACCGCTGGTGTTCCAGAAGGGCGGCTACGCGGTGGCGGTGAAGACGCCGGCGGCCAAGCCCGCGCCGCCCGTGGACGCGAGTGCGCCCGAAAGCAGCATCAGCCGCGACGCGCTCGTCTACCTGCTCGGCAGCGCGCACGCGATGCTGCTGTCGAAGATGCGCCCCGAGCTGCGCGCTCGCGGCCTCGACGACGACGACTACTTCGTGCTCAACGTGCTCGCCGCCGGCCAGCCGCGCAGCGTGGCCGAGCTCGATGCGCTGATGGCCTACGCGGCGCGGCACGTGTCGGCCGAGCAGGTGCGGTCACTGGCATCGCGAGGGCTGGTGCTGTGCAGCGGCGAAGGCGACGCCCTGCGCGCGAGCTTGAGCGAGCCGGGCCGACGCACGATGCTCGAGCTGGCCGCCGTCTCCAAGGCGGTGGAGGAAGACGCGCTGCAGCAGATCGATTTCTCGGAAGCGCACCTGCTGCGGCACCTGCTCAAGCGGGTGATCCGCAACACGGCGCAGGGCGTGCCTGCGCTGTGGTCTTCTCACTCCAGCAAGTCGATCGGCCGATCCACCGCGTAGCTCTCGCGGATCAGCTTGTCGATGCTTTCCAGGTGCTTGCGCCAGAAGGTCTCGGCCGCATCGCCGTCGCCGGCGTCGATCAGCGCCACCAACTTCTCGTGCGCCTTCAAGCCACGCTGCCGCGAGGCCGAATCGAAGCGCTGCACGTTGGCCGCCAGCGCCACGGTCGAGATGTGGCTTTCGTAGATGTGCGTGAGCATGCTCATCAGGAGGATCAGCGGCCGGTTGCCGGTGAGATCGATCAGCTTGCGGTGAAAGCGCGCCGACGCGCGCGCGTGCGCGGCCTCGTCCTTGGCGGCCAGCGTGGCGCGCTCCTGCTCGATCAGCTCGTTGAGCGCGGCGGGCGCTGTGCGCCGCGCGGTAGTGGCCACCAGGTGCACGCACGAGGGCTCGATCAGCAGCCGCGCGCCATAGATGTCGGCCAGCGTGGTGCCGCGGCTTTGCAGCACCAGGCCGAAGTGGCGGGCCGCGAGGCGCGGGTCGGGCAGGTGCACCTTGGGGCCGCCGCGCGAGCCGCGCGTCACGGTGAGCAGCGCCTCGGACTCGAGGATGCGCAGCGCCTCGCGCAGCGTGGGCCGCGACACCGAGTACTTCGATACCAGCTCGCCCTCGGAGGGCAGCGTGTCGCCATCCTTCAGCTCGCCGCGGACGATGCGGCCGCGCAGGTCGCGCGCCACGAGCTCGGCCGTCTTCGGCACGCGGAAAGGCTGGTCTTCGCTGCTGCGCACATCCAGCGACTGCCGCAGGCTGGTTTCCGCATCG
>VBDL01000365.1 GCA_005884255.1 Betaproteobacteria bacterium
TGCCCGCAGTAGCCGACGAGGATGTTGAGCCCCAGTGCGGCGAGCGAGAGGATGAGGAAGGGAATCAGGATCGCGCGGAACAGGTACTCCGGCGCGATGACGGGGACGACGGCGAAGGCGAAGCCGAGCAGCGCGAGGATCGCGATACGGTCCTGCGCGATCGGGAAGATCGCCAGGTCCGAGCGGTACGTCGCCTTGAACTGGCCGTTCTCTCTGTAGAGCATGCTTGGACCTCAGACCCGATCGATGATCTTCTCGCCGAACAGACCTTGCGGCCGCACGAGAAGGAAGATGAGCGCCAACACGTAGGCGAACCAGATCTCGATGCCACCGCCGACGTGCGAGCCGATGTAGACCTCCGACAGCTTCTCGCCGACGCCGATGATCAAGCCGCCGATGATGGCGCCGGGCACCGACGTGAGGCCACCGAGGATGACCACCGGCAAGGCCTTGAGCGCCACCAGCGACAGCGAGAACTGCACGCCGAGCTTGGAGCCCCAGATGATGCCGGCGACCAGCGCGACGAAGCCGGCGACGCTCCACACGATGACCCAGATGCGCGTGAGCGGGATGCCGATCGACTGCGCGGCCTGGTGATCATCGGCCACGGCACGCAGCGCGCGGCCGGTGCCGGTCTTCTGGAAGAACAGGCTCAGCAAGGCGACCAGCGCCGCGGCGATCGTCGCCGCGTAGAGGTCTTCCTTGTTGACCAGCACGCCGCCGGGGAACACGGTGTCGAGCAGGAAGATCGGATCCTTGGGCAGGCCGACGTCGATCTTGTAGATGTCGTTGCCGAACACCGTCTGGCCGAAGCCGTCGAGGAAGTAGGCGATGCCCAGCGTCGCCATCAGCAAGGTGATGCCTTCCTGGTTGACCAACTTGCTCAACGCGAGCCGCTCGATGAGCCATGCCACGACGATCATCACCACCACCGCACCGGCGAAGGCCAGCACGTTGGCCAGCACCTTGCTGTCGAAGTGCAGCCACTGCTGGAACCACTCCGAGAAGCGCGCCATCGCCAGTGCCGCGAACAGCACCATCGCGCCTTGCGCGAAGTTGAAGACGCCGCTGGCCTTGAAGATCAGCACGAAGCCGAGCGCGATCAGCGAATACAGCATGCCCGTCATCAGGCCGCCGATCAGTGTTTCGAGGAAGAAGCCCATCGCCGTGCCTTCAGTGGGAGGTGCCGAGGTAGGCGCTGATCACCTCGGGGTTGCTGCGCACCTCGTCGGGCGTGCCGTCGCCGATCTTCTTGCCGTAGTCGAGCACGACGACGCGGTCGGAGATGTCCATCACCACGCCCATGTCGTGCTCGATCAGGACCACGGTGGTGCCGAACTCGTCGTTGACGTCGAGGATGAAGCGGCACATGTCCTGCTTTTCCTCGACGTTCATGCCGGCCATCGGCTCGTCGAGCAGCAGCACCTGTGGCTCCATCGCGAGCGCGCGGCCCAGGTCCACCCGCTTTTGCAGGCCGTAGGGCAGGCGGCCCACCGGCGTCTTGCGATAGGCCTGGATCTCGAGGAAGTCGATGATGCGCTCCACCGCCTCGCGCTGCGCGATCTCCTCGCGCTCCGCGGGCCCGAAGCGCAGCGCCTGCAGCAAGAGGTTGCTCTTCATGCGCAGGTTGCGCCCGGTCATGATGTTGTCGAGCACGCTCATGCCCTTGAAGAGCGCGAGGTTCTGGAACGTGCGCGCGACGCCCATCTCGGCCACTTGGCGCGAGTTCATGTGATGGAAGGTCTGGCCGCGGAAGGTGATGGCGCCTTGCTGCGGCTGGTACACGCCGTTGATGCAGTTGAGCATCGAGCTCTTGCCGGCGCCGTTCGGGCCGATGATGGCGCGCACCTCGTGCTCGCGAACATTGAAGCTGATGTCGGTGAGCGCCTTCACGCCGCCGAAGCTCAAGGAGATGTTCTGCACGTCGAGGATCACGTCGCCGACGCGGCGCGCGGCGGCCGGCCGGGCCGGTTGCGCCTCGTGGGCGGCCACGTCGAGCGGCAGCGGAGTCTTCCATGCCGTGGCAGTGCTCATCACGCGGCCCTCTGAATGGTGGGGAAGGTCTTGACGTCGGCGATGTTCAGCTCGGCCGACACCGAGCCCGAGCGCCCGTCCTCGAACTTCACCTGCGTCTCGATGTACTGCGAGCTCTTGCCGCCGTACAGCGCGCCGACGAGCACGCCGTACTTGTCGCCGATGTAGCCGCGGCGCACCTTGCGCGTGCGCGTGAGCTCGCCGTCGTCGGCATCGAGCTCCTTGTGCAGGATGAGGAAGCGGCTGACCTGCGAGCCGGCCAGCTTGTCGTCCTGGCTCAGGTCGGCATTGACCTTCTCGATGCAGTCGCGGATCAGCTCATACACCTCGGGCTTTTGCGCGAGGTCGGTATAGCCGGCATAGGGCAGGTTGCGCTTCTCGGCCCAGTTGCCCACGGCCTCGAAGTCGACGTTGATGAAGGCGCAGACCTTCTCGCGACCGTCGCCGAAGGCCACCGCCTCCTTGATGTGCGGGAAGAACTTCAGCTTGTTCTCCACGTACTTGGGCGCAAACATCGCGCCGTCGTTCGGGCCGCCCTTGATGCGGCCGACATCCTTCGCGCGATCGATGATCTTCAGGTGGCCGCCGGCATCGATGAAGCCGGCGTCACCGGTGTGGTACCAGCCGTCGGCGGTCTTCACCTCGGCGGTGGCCGCCGGATTCTTGTAGTACTCGCGCAAGAGACCCGGCGAGCGCACGAGGATCTCGCCACTTTCCGCCAGCTTGATCTCCACGCCATCGATCGGCACGCCCACGGTGTCGGCCTTGGCCTCGTTGTCGGGCTGCAGGC
>VBDL01000366.1 GCA_005884255.1 Betaproteobacteria bacterium
TTGGCCAGCGCCATGCAGCGATGGAACAGCCAGCGCTTCACGCTGCCGGCGTCTTCCATGCGGATCATCACGCTGGTCAGCAGCCCTTCGAAGATGCGCGGCGGCGCGAAGTAGTAGCTCGGCCCGATCTCCTTCATGTCGATCATCACCGTGCTCGCCGACTCGGGGCAGTTGACCACGTAGCCGCAGGCCAGCCACTGGGCGTAGCTGAAGATGTTCTGCCCGATCCACGCCGGCGGCAGATAGGCGAGCACTTCTTCGTCGTGCGTCAGCTTGTCGAAGCGGGCGCCGGCTT
>VBDL01000367.1 GCA_005884255.1 Betaproteobacteria bacterium
TACCTGCAGACCGGCGATCCGCACATGGAGGCGGTGGTCGCCAAGGTGCGGCGCGCGCTCGATCGCGACATCTCGGTGCTCATCCTCGGCGAGACGGGAACCGGCAAGGAAATGCTCGCACGCGCCATCCATCACGACTCCGCACGGGCCAGCCATCCCTTCGTCACGGTGAACTGCGCATCGCTGCCCGCGGCGCTGATGGAGACCGAATTGTTCGGCCTCACGGACGGCGCTCGCCGCGAGGGCGCTGCCGGCAAGATCGCGCAAGCGCAGGGCGGCACGCTGTTCCTCGACGAGATCGGCGACATGCCGCTGGAGCTGCAGGCGCGGCTGCTGCACGTGCTGCAGGAGCGCCGTGCCCCGCCGCGTGGCGGCGGACCCGTCGACGTGGCCGTCATCACCGCCACCCAACGCAACCTGCGCGAGATGGTCGAGCGGCACGAGTTCCGCGAGGATCTGTACTACCGCTTGAACGGCCTGTCGGTGAGACTGCCCGCGCTGCGCGAGCGCGTCGACCTGATGGCCATCGTGCAGCGCATCCTGCGCGCCGAGTGCGATGGGCGCCTGCCCGAGCTCGACGCGGAGGTGGTGCGCCTGCTGGAGCGCTATCCCTGGCCGGGCAACCTGCGCCAGCTGTCCAACGTGCTGCGTGCGGCTGCCATGATGGCCGCGGACGAACCGACGATCACGCGCAGCCACCTGTCGGACGACTTCATCGAGGATGCGCAGCGCGCAATGCGCCAGCCGCTGCGCGCCCCACCGCTGGCCGCCGACGCGACGCCCCCACGCGAGCTGCCGGCCGACAGCGCGGCGCCGCCCGCGCCAGCCAGCGCCACCGCTGCCGAGCCTGCCACGCTCGAGGAGCTGGAGCGGCAGACCATCCTGCGCGTGGTCAAGGAACTGGACGGCAACATCTCGCTGGCCTCCAAGCGCCTGGGCATCAGCCGCAACACCATCTATCGCAAGCTGCGCCGGCCTTAGTGGCCCGGGCGCCGTTGAAGGCTGCGCTTGGCATGCACCTTGCGGAGTTGGCGCGCTGTCCTACAACGACGAGGAGACTCCCGATGCGCTCGATGCGCGCGCTGTTCCTTGCGCTGAGCGTTTGCGCGTGGCTTGCGGCGCCGGCCGCATTCGCAACTGACAATCCCGCCGAGGCACTCGAGCGGCCGCAGGTCGAGATCATCGGCACGACGCCGCTGCCGGGCCTGGGCACGCCGCTGAAGGACGTGCCCGCCAATGTGCAGGTCTTCAGCGGCAAGGGGCTGGGCAAGCAGCGACATGGAAGCTTCACGGGGTTCCTCGAGAACAACGCGACCAGCGTCACGGCCAACGCTGCCCAAGGCAACCCTTACCAGACCGACATCGGTTTCCGCGGCTTCACTGCCTCGCCCCTCGTCGGCGTGCCTCAGGGCCTTTCGGTGTTCCAGGACGGTGTGCGCATCAACGAGCCATTCGGCGACGTGGTCAACTGGGACCTGCTGCCGCAATCGGCGATTGCCAGCCTGCAGCTCATCCCCGGCTCCAACCCCCTCTTCGGTCTCAACACGCTGGGCGGTGCATTGGCCATCTACACGAAGAGCGGAAGCCAATATCCCGGCGGCTCCGTCGAGTTGTCGGGCGGGTCGTTCGGGCGGCGCACGCTGCAGGTAGAGCACGGCGGCGAATCCGGCCCGTGGGACTACTACGTCACGGCCAACGTCTCCAAGGATCGGGGCTGGGCTGCGCACAATCCCAGCCGCGTGTCGCAGTTCTTCGGGAAGCTGGGCTACCAGACCGAAAGCGACGACCTGGACATCAGCTTGACGGCGGCCAACAACCGGCTCGAAGGCACGCAGACCTTGCCGCTGTCGTTCATGGAAGACAGGCGCCAGGCCTACACCTACCCGGACGTCAACCAGAACCGGCTGGCCATGCTGGCGGTGAAGGGCAGCCACTTTCTCTCTCGTGATCTGCTGATCGGCGGCAATGCCTACTTGCGCCGCTACCGCAACCGCAACCTGTCGAGCAACGTCAACGACAACTTCGGCGAAGTCGACCCCGACACTGGGGTTGTCGACGACGTGCAGGCCCTCAACGACCGCTCGGTGATCGACCAGACCAGCTACGGCGCCGCCCTTCAACTCACCTTGACTCGCCCGCTTGCGGGCCGGCGAAACCAATTCGTGCTCGGAAGCAGCGCCGACCTCGGACGCGCGCACTTCACGCAAGAGTCCCAGCCTGCCACATTCGACGCGATGCGCGGCGCAGTGCCGAGCGGCGGCTTCGCGCCTGAAACGAACGCCAGGACGCGCACGCGCAACGTCGCCTTGTATGTCATGGATACCCTGGCACTCACCGAGCGCTGGAGCTTGACCGCCAGCGGTCGATACAACGATGCCGGCGTCCGCATTCGAGACCAGAGCGGCAGCAACCCGGATCTCGACGGTGACCACGCGTTCCGGCGCTTCAATCCGGCGCTCGGCCTCAATTTCAACCCGAGCGCAGAACTCACCACCTACGCGAGCTACAACGAAGGCATGCGGGCGCCCACCGCGATGGAGCTGACGTGCGCGGACCCCACCGCGCCCTGCAAGCTGCCGAACAGCTTTCTCGCCGACCCGCCGCTGAAGAAGGTGGTCGCCAAGACCATCGAAGTGGGCGCGCGCGGCAAGCGTGGCGATA
>VBDL01000368.1 GCA_005884255.1 Betaproteobacteria bacterium
GGCGGCGCATACCACCGCCGCGGCGGCCACGCCGAGCGTCGGCGCCATCGCCGCCCCGGCCGTGGCCGTACCGGTCGCCATCGCGGCTGCAGCGGCACCCTCGCCCGCCGAAGCCGCAAGCGCCACGCCGCGGCTGCTGGCCGCCGCGCCGGCGGCGAGCACCCCGGCTGCGAAACCGGCATCCAGTGCGGCGACCAAGCCGGCGCGCAAGCGCAGCACCGGCGCGCCAAGCGCATCGGCCGCGCCGTCGAACGGCGTGGTGCGCCTGGCCGTCAGCCCGTGGGGGCAAGTCGAAATCGATGGCACGCCGGCCGGCCTCACGCCGCCGCTGAGCCAGCTCTCCCTGAGTGAGGGCCGGCACCAGATCATCATCCGCAACGCCGACTTCCCGGCCTTCAGCACCACCATCACCGTGGCCGCCGACCAGCCGGTGGTCCTGCGCCATCGCTTCGGACCATGAAAACCCTCGCCCTGCTGGCCGCAGCGCTCGTCGCGCTCAGCGCCTGTGCGCCCGTTCAGCCGCCGCGCGGTGGGCTGCTCGACGTGATCGACCGCCCGGCCGAGCGCGCGCTGCTCGCCGGCATGCGTGCCTACGATGAGGGCCAGTACACCGATGCCGAGAAGCAGCTGCAGGGCGCGCTGGCGGCCAACCTCGCGTCGCCGCGTGACCGTGCGGCCGCGCACAAGCTGCTGGCGTTCATCTACTGCACGAGCCAGCGGATCCCGGCCTGCGAGGCCGCCTTCCGCGCCGCGCGCGGCAGCGACCCCAGCTTCGCGCTGAGCCACGCCGAGGCCGGCCACCCGCTGTGGGGGCCGGTATACAAGCGCACTCTTCCCTGATACAGGGCAGCAACCTGCGTCGGACATAATCCGCGCGTGATCGCGCCGTCTTCCGTCTTCCGCCACCGCCTGCGCGTCTACTGGGAAGACACCGATGCCGGCGGCGTGGTGTTCTATGCCAACTACCTGAGGTTCTTCGAGCGTGCGCGCACCGAGTGGCTGCGCGATCTCGGCTTCGGGCAGCAGCGCCTGAAGGATGAGGCCGGCGCGATGTTCATCGTCAGCGATACCCATGTGCGCTATCTGCGCCCGGCACGCCTGGATGACGAGCTCGACGTGACGGTGCTGGTGCGTGAAGCCGGCCGCGTGGCGCTGACCATCCTGCAGGAGGCCTGGCACGGTGACGTGCTGCTCGCCGAAGGCAGCATCCGCATCGGCTGCGTCGATGCGGGAACCTTCAAGCCGCGGCGCATTCCGAGCGAGATCCTCGAAGCGATTCCGAAATGACTCAAGACCTGTCGATCTTCAACCTCGTGCTGCATGCCAGCTTCATCGTGCAGCTGGTGGTGGCGCTGCTGCTGCTGATGTCGCTGGCCAGCTGGTCCGTGATCTTCGGCAAGCTGTTCGGCCTGAAGCGCGTGCGTGACCGCAACGAGGATTTCGAGCGCGAGTTCTGGTCGGGCAAGAACTTGAACGATCTGCACCAGTCGGCCGCGACCAAGGCCGACACCGCGCCGATGGAGCGCATCTTCGCCGCCGGCATGCGCGAGTTCATGAAGCTGCGCGAGCGCCGCGTGCACGATGCCGGCGCCTTGCTCGACGGCGCGCGCCGCGCGATGCGCGCCAGCTTCCAGCGTGAGCTCGACGTGATCGAGTCGCATCTGAGCTTTCTCGCATCGGTCGGCTCGGTGAGCCCCTATGTGGGCCTGTTCGGCACCGTGTGGGGGATCATGCATGCCTTCGTCGGCCTGGCGAACCTGCAGCAGGTGACGCTGGCCAACGTGGCGCCGGGCATTGCCGAGGCGCTGGTGGCCACGGCGATCGGCCTCTTTGCCGCGATTCCCGCGGTGCTCGCCTACAACCGCTTCGCGCGCGACATCGACCGCATCGCCATCCAGCTCGAGACCTTCATCGAGGAGTTCTCGAACATCCTGCAGCGCAATGTCGGCGCGCCCGTGACCGCGGCGCAGCAACAACCGGTGCACTGATCATGCCGGCCGTCGCCCACCGAGGTGGCTCGCGCCACCGCCGCATGATGAACGAGATCAACATGGTCCCGTTCATCGACGTGATGCTGGTGCTGCTGATCATCTTCATGGTCAGCGCGCCGCTGATCACCACCGGCCTGGTCGACCTGCCCACCGTCGGCAAGGCCAAGCAGCGGCCGCAGCACGTGATCGAGATCGTGCTCGGCATGGATGACAAGCTGCGCATGAAGCTCGACGCCGGCGAGCCGCAGCCCGCGTCGCTGGCCACGCTGGCCGCGCGCGTGAGGGAAGCGCAAGGCGGCAACGCCGATACGCCGGTCGTCATTTCGGCCGACAAGCAGGTGCGCTACGAGTCGGTGGTCAAGGTGATGGATCTGCTGCAGCGCGCCGGCGTGCAGCGCGTCGGCCTGTCGGTGAAGTCGAGCGGCTAGCCGCGCCATGAACACGTCAGTGCTGACCCGCGACATGCTGCGCCCGCGCTCATCGGGCGGCGGCGGCACCGGCTTCGCGCTGTCGCTGCTGGTGCATAGCCTGCTGATCGTCGCGCTCGCCTTCGCCGTGAAGTGGCGCTCCAGCGAGCCCACGGGTGTGAGCGCCGAGCTGTGGTCCGCCGTGCCCCAGGTGGCCGCCCCGAAGATCGAGACGCCGCCACCGCAGCCCGAAGTCAAGCCCGCGCCGCCGGTTCCACCCCCGAAGGTCGACACCCAGCAGCGCGACGCGCAGATCGCCATCGAGAAGCGCCGCGAGCGCGAGAAGCAGCTGCAGCGCGAGGCCGACGAGAAGGCACAGCGCGACAAGCTGCTACGCGACAAGGCCGAACGCGAGAAGGCGGAGAAGGAAAAAGCCGACGCCCAGCGACAGCAGAAGGCTGAAGAAGCACGACGCGAGAAGAATCGTCAGGACCAACTTAAGCGCATGCAGGGCCTGATGGATGCCACCGGTGCGCCCACCAGCACCGGCACTGCCGCCAGGGACGCCGGACCGTCGTCAAGCTATGCCGGTCGAGTGGTTGCACGCATCTATCCGAACATCGTTCTCGTCGACACGGTACCGGGCAATCCTGTCACCGAGGTCGTGGTCTACATGAGCCCGGACGGCACGATCATCGGCAAGGACGTGAAGAAACGAAGCGGTGTTCCCGAATGGGATGAGGCCGTGCTGCGCGCCATCGACCGCACGCAGGTTCTACCCCGCGATGTGGATGGCCGTGCGCCGTCGTCTTTGCTGCTGGTCTTCAATCCACGTAAGTAGTCATGGCGTCAGCACGACGTCGCTGACGTAAGCCACCGTGTGCAGCCCCGTGTTGTCGGCGTCGGCCCCGACGGCCACGCCGATCAGCGGCGGTACCTCTTTCGACTCGTCACCGAAGGCACGCACGAAATCGGCGTCGAGATCGCGGCGTTCGTCGGCCCAGCGGCGCAGCGGCGACTCCGGGCCACGCAGCACGATGAAGCGCACGCGCCGCGTGAACGGGCTCTCGACGAGCGTGCCGGGCTCGAGATGGCTGTCCCACACGTAGCACAGGCTCGCCGGCGGCACCGGCTCGCCGCTGCGCAACCGCATGCGCACACGCGCACCGCCATGTCTTCGCCCGAGCGCTGCCGCAGGTCGGCCGCCGTGTTCGGCTGCTCGACCTGCCAGTGCCATGCCAGGTGATGGGATGCCTGCGTCGGTGCCAGCGCATGCAGGAGATTGCCGTAGGAGCGGTCGGCCTCGATGCGCAGCGCGTGCCGGCCGTCGTGCTCGACCATCGAGAACTGCGTGAACGGCTTTGACTGGTGGGCGAGACCGACGAGCCGCCAGGGCGGCGCGGCCGCGAGCGGGCTCAGCGCTTGCGCTGCGGCGTTGCCCGCGACGATGGCGATGAGTCCATGAAAGAAGAAACGAGCAGCGATTCGCACCCGGCTCAGTGTGCCATCGCACGCTCACGGCCGACTGCGTCAAATCGTTTGCCGACCCAGTGATCGAGCGACCAGCGCCCCGGCCCCCACAGCGCGAGGCCGACGAGCAGGCTGCCCCGTGGTGTCCCAGTCGCGCAGCTTGGTGAGGCCCGATTTCCAGAACACGTCGGCGACGTACAGCCGCGCGGCCAGTAAACCCAGCGGCTGCAGGGCTTCGAGCCCTGCGACGAGGCGTCCCCAGATGCGGGCGGCGAAGCAGGCCAGCGGCCATTGCAGCGGATTCATGCGGTCTCTTTCAGGGCGATGCGCGCCAGCCAGCCGTGCCGCAGCGCGG
>VBDL01000369.1 GCA_005884255.1 Betaproteobacteria bacterium
CGAGGACAGCACCGCGGTGCCCGGCCTCAACTCGATGACCAGTTGCGCCGGGTCATGACTGCCGAGCAGCGCCAGCGTGTCGGCCTGCCACTGCGCATCGGCCGCACGCTCGGCGGCTTCGAGCGCGGCGTCCAGCCGCGCGACGTCGGCCAGGTAGGGCACGTCGGCCAGGCTGTCGCTGGCGGCGATGAATTCGGGCAGTTGCTCGCCCGCGTAGGCAAGGTCGCCGCGCAGCGGCGGGTGGGCATG
>VBDL01000370.1 GCA_005884255.1 Betaproteobacteria bacterium
CGATGGGCCAGCAGGCAGGCGTCGACATCTTCGGCGCCAACGGCCTCGGCGTGGCCGATGCGTGGAACCGCGTGCGCATCGGCGGTGCCCTCGGCGGCGATGCTCCCGGCGACACGCTGCGGCCCGGCTCGATCGCGATCTTCTCGAACTCCGGCGGCTTCTCGACCACGATCGCGCAGTACCTGCGCATGAGTGGCTGGGGCACCACGACGGTGATCTCCAGCGGCAAGGACGTCTACATCCACTACGCGGCGCCGGAGTTCGCGTTCGCGCTGGCCAACGATGCGCGCAGCAAGGCCGCGGTGCTTTATTGCGAGCCGGGCGGCTACTACGAGCTCGATGCGACCTTCACCAAGCCGATCGTCGCCTGCGTGGTGGGCCGCTGGAAGAGCAAGCTCACGCGCGCGGTCGGCCACGCCGGCGCGATGGCCGGCGGCGAGGACGACGCGCTCGCCAAGGAACGCTGGTTCATGGACAAGCTCGGCGTCGACGGAATCTTCACACCGGAAGCCCCGAAGTTCTCCACCAAGGGCGCGTTGGTGACCAACATCGCGCACATCCCGGCGGCACTCACCGCAGTGATGCGCGCGAACGCGACCATGCCCGACTTCGAGCCCGAGGGCAGCCTCGCACTGAAGCCGTGGTTCGGCTCCGACGCCGGCATCGCCCTGCCGCCGCAGCTCGCGCTGCCTGTCGTGCAGGCGCTGTCGCCGTACGACGGGCAGGTCGCCGCGGTGAACCGGCAGATCGGGTGCATCCCTCCGCGCCAGCCGATGAAGGACGCCTCGGGCGCCTCGCAGATGGACGCGCAGACGCAGGTGAGCAGCCTGCACGGTGTGTCGATGCTGCAGGCGGCGACTCAAGCCTTCGAATCGCTGGTCAAGCTGGCGCTGCTGCACGAACTGGGTGACGAGAACGACCGACGCCTCGTCGCCACCGCACTCGCGGCGCACGTGAACCTGCACGGCACGCCGGAGCTCGCTGCCGCGCAGGCCTCGCGCGACGCGGGCAATGCGCCGAATGCCGTGCTCGCCGCCGCGGCGGCGATCGTTGGCCCGCGACGCCAGCAGGGCGCGCGCGAGGCCGCGAAGCTGATGATCGACCGCTTCGCCGCCGCGAAGCTGAAGAATGCGCAGGACGAGGCCTTCGATATCGCGAGCGTCGACATCGAGGGCTGCGAGTCGTTGACGCGCGCAACGCCGGACGAGCGCGCGCAGGCGATGCTTGCCGGCCTGCAGGCGCGCGGCGCCAACTCGGTGTTCGTGCGCTGGCTCGCCTCGCTGCCCGGTTATCCGACGGGTGACGCGGTGCTCGCCGCGATCACGACTACGCTCGCGTGGGCGCCGCTGTCGGCCAAGCGCGTCTCGCGCATGGCGGTCGAAAGCCTGCCGTGGTGGATGCAGCTGTTCGGCACACTGATCGGCGCATCGGCTGATGCATCGCGCCACGAGCCCGGCCGTTTCTGCGGGTTCGACGATACGGAGCTGCTCGGCCAGCGCAGTCTGGCCGAGATTGCCTTCGCCGCGCTGCTGGGCGTGCAGCCGGCCGACGACGACCTGTTCGCGTTCCAGACCCTGGTCGGCCTGCTGCTGACCAACGGCCCGGGCGCGATCTCGGCCCAGGGCGCGAAGGGTGCGGTCTCGGCCGACGGGCCCGAGAACCCCGAGCGCGTGCAGCTGAACAAGGCGCTGATCGGCTTCCTCACGCACACCGGCTACACGCACGGCGGCAACGGCTACGAAGGCATCGCGTTCCTGAACGAACAGTTCCGCGATGTCGGCCTGGCCGACCCCTCGAACCCGCATCACGGCATCGACCTGCAGGCGCTGGCTGCTCGCAGCGTCGAGCGGTACGCACGCTACAAGGCCGAGCGCAAGAACGCCGGGAGCCTGGATATCGCCAAGCTGCCGGGCGTGAACCACCCGGTGTTCAAGGACAAGCCGGTCAATCTCGACCCGCGCGAGGTGTTCATCCGCGAGCTGTGCGAGCAGCGCGGTGACTACAACGCGTTCCACGCCTACTACCGCTGCCTGGTGCAGGCCTTGTTCGATGCCGGCGTGTCGCGCAACGTTTACTGCGTGAACGTCGATGCCGTGATCGCCGCGCTGCTGCTGAAGATGCTGTGGCAGCCGATCCGCCGCGGCGATTTCGCCGAGCATGAGCTCGAAACCGCGGCCTTCACGATCTTCCTGTACCCACGCATGCTGGGCTGCGCCGCCGAGATCGATGACCACATGAATCGCGGCCGCAACATGGACACGCGCACTCCGGCGTCGCAATGCCGGTTCGTGGCCTGACGCCGGCGCGCATGGCGCGCCGTCAGGCCGCCATCTCCCAATCGGGTTCGGCTTGCATCGCGCGCATCGCCTCGTCACGCGTGTAGAAGCGGCCGTCGCGGGTGAACCCACTGATGACGCTCGCCTTCACCTCGACGACCCGACGGTCGTCGCCGCGCGCGAGCACCACGCTGTCGGGCAGGCCGTCGAGCAGATGCAGCGGCGCGGGGCGCCCGTCGGCGAAGCGCGACGGATGGATGATGCCAGTGTCGGCGTCGAGGAACGCCGGCCGAAAGCCGCTGGAGCGGTTCTCCTGGCTCCTGCCGCCACTGCCCAGATAGACCACGTTCTCGCGTGCGAGCGTTGCCTGTGTCACCGTGCGAGCCATTTGCGTCTCCTCGTTGTCCATCGCGTCGGTGAAAACTGTAGGAGGCAGTGGTGAAGGCAGCCTGAACGGGGACTGAAAGTTCGTTCAGGCTGGGCATGCGCTCAGTCGAGCTTGGCGAGCTCTTCGTGCACGACTTGCGGCGTGAGCGGGATATAGACGCCTTCCCGGGCGACGACTTCCTGGCCCTGCTTGCTCAAGGCCATCTTCAGGAACTCCTTGACCTTCGGCTCGATCGGCTCGCCGGGCTTGCGGTTGATATAGATGTAGACGAAGCGAGACAGCGGGTACTTGTGGCTGTATACGTTCTCCAGCGTCGGCTCGTAGCACGTGCCGCCATCCTTCACTGAGAGCGGCACGACCTTGATGTTGGGCGTCTTGTTCGCGAGCAGTGCGTAGGTCAGGCCGCCGGGGCGCTTGCCCATGTCTTCAGCCGCGACCTTGAACGCGTGCGTGAAGCCCTTGCCCTTGACGAACTCGATGTTGTCCTTGTAGTCGCCGCCCTGCATCGCGACCGTCTTCACGAACTGCTCGATGCCGTTGACGGGCTTCAGCCCGTACAGGTGGATCGGGCGCGAGGCCCACTCGCCACTCAGGCCGAGGTCACCCCAGTTGTTCACCTCGTGGTAGCCGCGCTTACGAGTCTTGGAGTAGGCCGCATCCAGCTGATCGAGCGACAGGCACTTGATCGGGTTGTCCTTGTCGACGAAGACCACGCTGGTGGCCGTCTTGCCCAGCGAGCCGACGCTGCCGGTGGCCACCTTGATCGCTGTGGGCTCGTAGCCGTACTTGTCGACGAAGGCATTGATTTCCGCGGGCATCATTTCGCGTCCGACCGGCGCGAGGTGGGCGTCGCCGAGCAGACCCTTGACGCCCGCACCCGACGCGCGTGCTTCCACAGTCACGCTCATGTGCGGCGCATAGGCCTCGCGGTACATCTTGGCCCAGTTGAAGA
>VBDL01000371.1 GCA_005884255.1 Betaproteobacteria bacterium
CGCGAAATTCGGCCCGGCGCAGTCGCGCAGCTTTGGCACGCACAGCGCGGCGCTGGGCGCGGTCTACCACCTGGACGCGAGCTGGCAGCTGAGCGGCAACCTGGCGCACACCGAGCGCGCGCCGACCTTCTACGAGCTGTTCGCCAATGGCGTGCACGTGGCCACCGGCACCTTCGAGCGCGGCTCGGCCGACCAGACCAAGGAGCGCAGCAACAACCTCGATGTGGCGCTCGAGTGGAAGCAGGGCGCGCACCATGCGCGCATCGGCGCCTACGCCAGCCGCTTCGCCAACTACATCGCCTTGCTGCCCACCGGCGAGCCGGACTTCGTCAATGACGCTGGCCAAAGCTTCCCGATCTACGCCTTCACGCCGGTGCGCGCACGCTTCAGCGGCATCGAGCTCGAAGGCGGCTGGCGCGTGCTCGATGGCGCGCGCACGCTCGACCTCGACGGCAAGCTCGACAGCACGCGTGCGACCAACCTCGATACCGGCGAGCCGCTGCCGCGCATCGCGCCGCTGCGCGCGGGCCTCGGCGCCACGCTGACACAGGGACCGTGGAGCGCACGCGCCGAGGTCGAGCGTGCGGCGCGCCAGTCGCGCGTGCCGGCCGACGACACGGCCACCGACGGCTACACGCTCGTGAACCTGTCGGCCAGCTACAAGGTCAAGCTCGGTGAGAACGAGGGGCTGCTGTTCGCCAAGCTCACCAACGTCGGCAACACGCTGGCCTACAACGCCAGCACGATCGCCACGGTGCGCGCCTTGGCGCCGCTGCCCGGCCGCGGCCTGATGGCCGGCTTGCGCGTCACGTTCTAGGCCTTTGCGCCGCTACACTGCCTCTACGCGCCAAGATGGCGCGTGAGGTGGTGGGTGCCGCATGGATGAGCTGTGGCGCACGGCGCCTTGCCCCGCGTTGCGACGCTGGGTCGGCACGACGGGCGTGCGTTGGGAAATCAACCCCGCGGCGCGGCGCTGGGCGCTGGATCGCGGAGTCGGCGATGCCGATTGGCAGGCGCTGGCCGACAGCGACGGGCCCGACGGCCGCGTCACGCTCGGGCGCGGCGACTGGCCGCTGTGGCGCAGCGCGCTGCCGCTGGAGGGCGGGGCGCTGTGGTGGCTGGCCACCGAGAATCCCCAAGGCCCGTCGAGCGCGACGCTGGCCGAACTGCTGGAGCTGGCGCAGGAATTCGGCCGCATGGGCCTGTTCGAGCGCAACCTGCGCAGCGGCGAAGGGCACTGGGACCCGCATGTCTTCCGCATCTACGGGCTCGACCCGGCGCAAGGCGCGCCCGCCTTCAGCGAGGGCAGCCGCTATGTGCACCCCGATGACCACGTGCTGTTCCAGCCCGAGCATCGCGCCGTGATGGGCACCACCGGCCGCCACGGCCTGCGCTTTCGCATCGTGCGCCCGAGCGGCGAGGTGCGCTACCTGCATTCGCTGTCCGAGGTGCGCAACGGTCCCGATGGCCAGCCGGCGCGCATGATCGGCGTGCTCATCGACGACACCGACATCGTCGAGCGCGAGCGCGCGCACCGCGAGGCCAGCGAGCGGCTCGGGCAGGCGCTGACGATGGCGGGCGTGTCCGTGTGGCGCATCGACCTGGCCACGCAGCGGGTCTTCTACGACGAGCGCACCGTCACGCTGATGGGCCTGCCGTCCGACCCGCGCGGCCTGCCGGTCGGTGAGGTGCGCGAGTACGTGCACCCCGAGGACCGCGAGGCGACGGCGCTGGCTGCCGAGGAGGCGGTGCGCAGCGACCGCACGGTGGACGTGATCGCGCGCTACCGGCGCATCGGCGGCGGGTGGCGCACGATGCTCACGCGCCGCATCGCGCAGCGCGATGCCGCCGGCGCGGCGGTCGGCGTGCTCGGCGTCGCGCTGGACATCACCGATCTGGTGGCCGAGCGCGAGCAGGCGCGCCAGCTGCAGGAGCGCACGCAGGCGCTGGCCGCGGCGCTCGGCCTCGGGCTGTGGAGCCGCGAGATCGACAGCGGCGCGGCCGAATGGAACGAGCAGATGTATCGCATCTACGGGCGCCTACCGTCCGAAGGGCCGCCTACCGTCGACGATTGGCTCGCGCGCCATGTGCACCCGCTGGACCGCGAGCGCATGACGCGCGACCAGTACGCCGGCGACGACATCTGGACGCCCAACTACCACGCCGAATTCCGCATCCAGCGGCCCGACGGGCAGACGCGCTGGATCTACTGCTGGGCACGCCGCGAGATGCGCGACGGGCGGCGCTTCAGCTACGGTGTGCACCTCGACGTGACGGACCGGCGCAGCGCAGAGATCGAGCTGCAGCGCGAGCGCGAACGAGCGCAGTTCGCGATGGACGCGGCCGGCGTCGGCATCTGGGAGCGCGACCTGCGCGACGACGCCAAGTCGTACTGGAGCGCGCAGATGTATCGCCTGCGCGGATTCGACCCCGACGATCCACGGCCGGTGGCGCAGCTGCGCGAGATCAGCAACCACCCCGACGACGTGCCGATGCTGCGGCAATTGGCGGAGCGCCACATTGCGCGCGGCGAGCCGTACACGCACGAGCTGCGTGTCGTGTGGCCCGACGGCTCGGTGCATTGGCTCGGCACGCGCGGCCACGCGGCGCGCGATGCCTACGGCAAGCCGCTGCTGTTGATCGGCATCAACTTCGACATCACCGAGCGCAAGCGCTCCGAGGCGCTGTGGCTGGACAAGCAGCGCATCGAGCAGGCCAGCCGCGCGAAATCGGAATTCATGGCGCGCGTCAGCCACGAGCTGCGCACGCCGATGAACGCCGTGCTCGGCTTCTCGCAGCTGCTGCTGCAAGACCGCAACGAGTCGCCGACGCCGCGCCAGCGCGAGCGCCTGCTGCACATCGAGACCGCCGGGCGCCACCTGCTCGCGCTGATCGACGATGTGCTCGATCTGGCCAGCATCGAGGCCGATGATCGGCCGCTGGCCAGCGAGCCGGTGCCGCTGGCCGGCGTCGCGTGTGATGCCTTGCAGTGGGTGGCCTCGCTGGCGCAGCGCCACGGCGTGACGATGCCCGCCGATGCCACCGCGCTGCGCGGCTGCGTGCGCGCCGACCGCCGGCGCCTGGGGCAGATCCTCATCAACCTGTTGACCAATGCGGTGAAGTACAACCGTGCCGGCGGCTGGGTGCGCCTGGACAGCCGGCGGCGCGAGCGCGACGGCGGCGGCGAATGGGCGCTGATCGTGCGCGACAGCGGCCGCGGCATGACGCGCGGGCAGCTGCAGCGCGTGTTCGAGCCCTTCAATCGCCTGGGCGCCGAGCACGAGGGCATCCAGGGCACCGGCATCGGCCTGACCATCGTGCGCCAGCTCGCCGAGCGCATGGGCGGCGGGGTCGAGGTGGACAGCGAGCCCGGCGTGGGCAGCGAGTTCCGCGTCTGGCTGCCGGCCGCGCCGGAAGAGCCCGCGCAGCCACGGGTGGCCGAGCCGGTCGACGCGCCTGCCGCGCGCGAGGGCGGCGCGGCGCCGCTGTCGCTGC
>VBDL01000386.1 GCA_005884255.1 Betaproteobacteria bacterium
GAAGTTGCCGCGCGTCCACGGGAACGGGTAGACGTCGACCTCGATGGCCAGCACCGCCTCGAGCTGGTTCACGGTCAACGGCAGCAGCGCCGGCGCGTCGTCGTCGCGCAGCACGGCACTCATGCGGCCACCTTCTTCGCGGCTTCGCGCTCCGCCGTGGTCAGCGCCACCTTGTCGCGCAGGTACAGCGGCAGCGCCTGGGCGGCATCGATGGCAGCACCTTGCTGCCACCCCTGCTGCGCAAGGCTGGCCAGCGCAGCGCCACGCGAGCGAGCCTGCGGCACGCGCTTGGCCGACGACGGCACCGGCAGGCGATCGCCGAAGGCTTCGATGGCCGAACCAGCGACGGCCGCCGGCGGCTGCGCGCGCCACTGCGCGGCCAGCGCCTCCAGCGTGTACAGCGCCGGCTCGCGCTCGGTGTGCCAGCGCTGGCCATCCCAGCGGTAGCGCGCCGCATAGACCTCGTCCATGCGCGCGTCCATCGCCACCCAGCAATCGCTCAGCTGAACCTGCGCCAACGCGTCTTCCGCCACCAGCAACAGGCTGTCCACCGGCAGCACCGGCTTGTGCGCGCCAAAAGCCAGCCCCTGGGCCACCGAGCAGGCGGTGCGCAGCCCGGTGAAAGCGCCGGGGCCGCGGCCGAAGGCGATGGCATCGACATCGCGCAGCGCGCAGCCGGCGTCGCTCAGCAAGCGCAAGGCCTCGGGGATCAGGCGCATCGACGCTTGCGCACCGCCCTCGCCCTCGCGCACGCTCAGCTCGCCGCCACGCAGCAGCGCGAGGCTCATCACCTCGGTGGAGGTGTCGAAGGCGAGCAGCACCGGCGGATTCATTGATGAATTTTAAAGCCGTGCGATCATCAGCCATGCCATCGCCGTTACTCCGATTCACCCTCGCCGTAACGGTCGCCGCAGCAGCGCAAGCGGCCCTCGCGCGCGAGCTGCCCCCAGAGGTCGAGCGGGCCTTGCGGCAGGCACAGGTGCCGGCGGAAAGCCTGGCCGTCGTGGTGCAGGAAGTCGGCAGCGGCAGGAGCCGCTTGGCGCTGCATGCCGACGCGCCGATGAACCCGGCGTCGCTGACCAAGCTGCTCACCACCTACGCGGCATTGGACATCCTGGGCACGGCCTGGACCTGGAGCACGCCGGTCTGGCTGCAAGGCACGCTGGCCGACGGCGTGCTCGACGGCTCGCTGGTGATCCAGGGCCAGGGCGACCCCAAGCTGGTGATCGAGCGGCTGTGGCTGCTGCTGCGCCGCGTTCAGCAACTCGGCGTGCACGAGATCCACGGCGACATCGTGCTCGACCACGGCGCCTTCACCGCGATCGGCGGCGCGCCGGGCGACTTCGACAACGAGCCGAGCAAGCCCTACAACGTGCTGCCGGATGCGCTGCTCGTCAACTACAAGTCGGTGACCTATACCTTCACGCCCGATGCCGCGCGCGGCGTGGCGACGGTCGCCGCCGAGCCGGCGTTGGCCGGCGTGCAGGTCGATGCCAGCGTGCCGCTGCTGCCCGGCCCCTGCGAAGACTGGCGCGCCGCGTTGAAGCCGGCGCTGGCCGACCCGCGACACACGCGCTTCGCCGGCGGCTTTACGCAGGCGTGCGGTGAGCGCGTGTGGGCCGTGGCCTATGCCGATCCGGCGAGCTACAACGCGCGCGTCGTCGAAGCGCTGTGGCGGGAGATGGGCGGGCGGCTCAGCGGCACGGTGCACGACGGCGTCGCGTCACCGTCGTTGAAGCCGAACTTCGAGCTGCTGTCGCCGACGCTGGCCGAGGTCGTGCGCGACATCAACAAGTACAGCAACAACACGATGGCGCAGCAGCTGTTCCTCACGCTGGCGCTGAACCAGCGCGGCGCACCGGCCACGCCGCAGGCTGCACGCGAGGTGCTGGAGCGCTGGGTGGCCGAGCGCTTCGGCGAGCGCGCCGCGCAGGAGACGGTGATCGTCAACGGCTCGGGCCTCGCGCGCGAGACACGCGCATCGGCGCAGCTGCTCGCGCGCGTGCTGCAAGGCGCGTGGGCCGCGTCGGTGATGCCCGAGCTGATGAGCTCGCTGCCGATCACCGGGCTGGACGGCACCTTGCGCAAGTCGCGCGCGCCGGCCGGCCGCGCGCACCTGAAGACCGGCTCGCTGCGCGACGTCGCCGGCGTGGCCGGCTATGTGCTGGGCGACAGCGGCAAGCGCTATGTGCTGGTCGCGCTCGTCAACCACCCGAACGCCAACGCGGCGCGGCCGGCAATCGACGCGCTGCTGGAATGGACGATGCGCGACGCGTCCCGCGCGCGCACCCCACGATGAAGGCAGACCGTCTCAGAACGTGTAGCCGACCGACAACGTATAGGTCACCGGGCGGAAGTCGATCGTCGTCGTAGCCACTGCCGGGCCGGACGAGGTGATCGCCGTCGCCGTCAGGTCGCTCTTGACCTTCGCGGCCGAGATGGTGCCGATCACCGACCAGTGCTTGTCGACGAGATACTCAACGCCCGCATGGGCTGCGGGGCCCCATGAGTCCTTCAGCTCGAGGGTCGTCGGCCCACCCCCCGCTGCATTGCCCGAGGCGGTGCTGTGCAGGCTGGTGAAATGCGTGTAGTTGATGCCCGCTCCGACATAGGGACGCCACTTGCCCGCCAGCGCGCCGAAGCGATAGTCGACGAACAGCGTCGGAGCAATTTCCTTCACCGAGGCGATCTGCCCGAAGGGCTCCAGGAAGCCGCGCCCATACGCCTTGTACCGCGGCGGAATACCCAGCGCGAGCTGCACCGCCCACGTGTCGTCGGGCTTGTACACATAGCTGAACGTGACGGTCGACGCGTCGCCAACCTCGAGCCGCGCATCGGGCACCGGCGCGCCGGACAGCGGCGGCGCACTGCTGTGTACGTCGATGTAGGTGCCTCCGATGCGGACCGAGTGCGACTGGGCGGCCGCGCCACTGGCCCATGCCGCGAGCGCGGCAGTGACGAAGAGGGATGTCTTGCGCATGTGTGTGTTCTCCGTCGTCGTGCTCACAGGCCCGCGGCCAGCACCTGCTGGAAGTAGCCGCGCACCAGCGCGTTGCAGAAGGGCGGCACCAGGCTGCCGTGATAGAGCGCCGTGGCGTTGGCGCCCGCGGCGGTCTTCTGCTGCTGGAAGCCTGCGTAAACGGCGTCGCCCACGGCGCCGGCTGGCAGTGAGGTGCGGTCCTCGAGGTTCCATGTCGACGCGGTGACGCCGCTGGCGGCAAAGATCGATTGCGCGACCGGCGCGTTGAACGACCAGAACACCGTCGGGTCGTTGGCGCCGCCGCACAGCGCGATCGGCCGCTTGGGCACCCAGCCGATGGTCTGGCCGGTGGCCGAGTCCTGGCCGGTGAGCGTGTTGGTGACCAGCGCCTTGCGGTAGTTCGAGCCCTGGTAGCTGGCGCGGAACGTGTCCTTCAGCAGGCCACCGGTGCCGAACAGCTTGGTGAACGTCGGGTCGGCCGGCAGCTTGCCCTGCTGCAGCAGCGTCGCGATCGGCGTGTCGGTGGGGAACAGCGTTTCGGCGAACTGGTCGAACGGCGACTGGTAGGCGTCCGATGGCGTCGTGTAGATGTTGCCGTAGGCCTTCTGGTAGCTCGTGAGGATCAGCGGCAGGAAGATCGTCGCGCCGGCGTTGATCGGGCCGGGGCCGGTCACCACATCGCCGAACGTGACCATGTTGTACGGGCCGGACATCGGGCCGCTCGATGATCTTGTGCGTGGCCATCGCCACGTGGCCACCCTGCGAGTAGCCGCTGATGAAGAGCTTGTCCGACGGCTTGGTGGTGCTGGCCGCGTTCAGGTGCGTCTTCGCCGCACGCAACCCGTCGACCATGTCGACCGACTGCGCCTCGGCATTGAGGTACGGGTGATAGGCGAGCGAGGACTTGTCGTAGCCCAGGTAGTTGGGCGCCACGACGATGAAGCCCTGCGCCGCGAACATCGCCATCTCGAGCGAGGCTTCCGCGCCGGCCGCGTTGTTGTAGGCGCCGGTGGTCGTGTTGCGCGACACGTCGGCCATGTTGAAGGACTTCGCGGTGGTCGTGCCGTGCGCATAGAGCAGCACCGGCAGCTTGTTGGCGCCGGCACCGCCGCAAGCGGCATCGCTGCCGCTGGGCACCATGACGCCCGCCGACGCCGTCTGCGGTTGGCCGGCCGGATCGCGCGTCATGTAGAGCACATAGCGGATGTCGACGTCGCACTTCGCGGTGCCGGACAGGCCCTGCAGGCCGGACGCCTGCGTGCCCACATCGATCTGCGCCTTGGTGGCTTGACCGGCGAGCACCGCGGTCACGATGGTGGCACGCTCGGGCGGCGCATCGTCGCCGCCGCCCCCGCAGGCTGCCAGTGCGGCGCAGGCCAGCGCCGTCATTGCCCAGGTCCGAATCTTTCTCATACCAACCCCTTGTTCACCCGGAAGATGCAAACGACCGCTCCAAAAAGAACGGTCGTTCGCTTTTGCAGTGAACGACTATAAGAGGGGCCTGCGCGCGCGACGCCCGGTGTTAACCCGGCTGCGCGGCATGGGCTCGGCTGCTAGGCGCGAAAGAGATCAGAAGGGGTTGTTCTGCGCGCGCGACAGCGCGGCGCTGCCCAGACGCGCGTGAGCGCCGGGCGACATTTGCAGATCGCTGGCCCACAGCCAGGTCGTGGCGCTCGCGTTGGTGACCAGCGTGCTCGTCGTGCAGTTGGG
>VBDL01000387.1 GCA_005884255.1 Betaproteobacteria bacterium
ATCGCGCACATTGCCGTCGTCGCGCGCCACCGCGTTGGCGTTGCCTGCGCTATCGACCAGCATCGCGCTGACCTTGTCGGACGACAGGCCAGCGTTGGCGCCCAGGTCCCACTGCACGTCCAGCGCATCGCGGCCTTTCTTGGCCGCCCAGTAGCCGCTGGCCAGCACGGCCACGCCGCTGTCGATGCGGATGACCTGCTGCACGCCCTTCACGGCCTTGGCCTTGGCTTCGTCGAAGCGCACGGCCTTCGCGCCCGGCTGCGGCGCGCGCGCCATCACCGCCACGAGCATGCCGGGCACCTGTGCATCGATGCCGAACTTGGCCGTGCCGTTGACCTTGGCCGGCGTGTCCAGGCGCTTGAGTGATTTGCCGAGGAGCTTGAAGTCCTTCGTGTCCTTGAGCTTCGGGCTCGCCGGCGCTTTCTGCTTGGCGGCGGCCTCCGCCAGCGAGCCGTAGCTCGCCTTCTTGCCGCCCGCACCGACCACCTGGCCCTTGTCAGTGCGTAGCGTGCTGGCGTCGACCTTCCACCGCTCGGCCGCCGCGGCGACGAGCATCTCGCGCGCGGCTGCACCGGCCTTGCGCAGCGGCTCCCAATGTGCGCGCACGGTGGTCGAACCGCCGGTGGCCTGCATGCCGAACATCGGGTTGTTGAAGGCCTCGCTGACCGGCGCCTGCTCGACGCGCACGGTGCTCCAGTCGGCATCGAGCTCCTCGGCGACGAGCATCGGAATGGCGGTCAGCACGCCCTGGCCCATCTCCGATGAGCCGACGATGACGGTGACGCGGTTGTCCGGCGTGATGCGCAAGTAGGCGCTGGGCTGGAAGACGCCGGCGGCTTCGGCGCGCTTCGGCACCGGCAGCGTGAAGCCGACGACCAGCGCACCAGCGCCGGAGGTTTTGAGGAATTCGCGGCGAGAGGTGTGAAGCAGGGCATCCATGATCACGCCTCCTTCGCGGCCTTGGCCGGTGCGCTCTTGCCGCCCAGATGAACCGCGGCCTCCTTGATGGCGGCGCGGATCTCGTTGTAGGTGCCGCAGCGGCAGATGTTGCCGCTCATCGCGCCGTCGATGTCGGCATCGCTGGGCGACTTCTTGCTCGCCAGCAGCGCACAGGCGCTCATGATCTGCCCCGATTGGCAGTAGCCGCATTGCGGCACGTCGTGCGCGACCCATGCGGCCTGCACGGCCTTGCCGGTGGGCGAGGCGCCGATGCCTTCGATGGTGGCGACCTTCTTGCCGGCAGCGGCCGAGATCGGCGTCTGGCACGAGCGCACGGCCTGGCCATCGAGGTGCACGGTGCAGGCGCCGCACAGCGCCATGCCGCAACCGAACTTGGTGCCGGTGAGCTGAAGCTCCTCGCGCAATACCCACAACAGCGGCGTATCGGGTTCGGCGTCGACCGACACCTTCTTGCCATTGACGAACAGCGAAACCATGTCGAGTCTCCGGTGGCTTGTTGTTGGCAGCGCAGCGTAGCGCAATCGGCGCAGCCTTGCAGCGGGCCTGACACAATCGCCGGATGACCACTGCGATCGTGCTTGCGCTGCTGGCGCTGAACCTGGCGCTGTTACTTGTTCTGGTCCTCCGCCGGCGGCCCGACGCCGAGGCGCCGCTGCGCGAGCTGGAGCGCGGGTTGCGCGACGAACTGGCGCGCCACGCGCAGACGGCGCGGGCCGACCTGGCGAACTTCCAGCAGATGCTGCTGAATCAGGCCGGCGATGCGGCTCGCACGCAAGGCGAGCAGCTGCGTGCGCTCGCCGAGGGCAACGAGAAGCGTCTGGGCGAGGTACGCACGGCGGTGGAGAGCAAGCTCGCCGCGCTGCAGGATGGCAACGAGCGCAAGCTCGAGCAGATGCGCGTCACCGTCGACGAGAAGCTGCACGCCACCTTGGAGAACCGCCTGGGCGAGAGCTTCAAGCAGGTCGCCGATCGCCTGGAGCAGGTGCACAAGGGGCTGGGCGAGATGCAGACGCTGGCGCGCGATGTCGGCTCGCTCAACCGCGTGCTCACCAACGTGAAGTCGCGCGGCGTGTTCGGCGAGGTGCAGCTCGCCGGGCTGCTCGAGCAGGTGCTGACGCCCGAGCAGTACGCGTCCAATGTCGAGACGGTGCCGGGCAGCAATGCGCGCGTCGAGTTCGCGATCCGCCTGCCCGGCAAGCGCGACGACGGCGTGCCGCTGTGGCTGCCCATCGACGCCAAGTTCCCGCGCGAGGACTACGAGCGCCTACTCGAGGCGCAGGACCGTGCCGACCCGGTGGCTGCGGAGGCCGCGGCCAAGGCCATCGAGGCGCGGCTGCGCCAGGAGGCGAAGACGATTCGCGAGAAGTACATCGCGAGCCCGCACACCACCGACTTCGCGATCCTCTTCGTGCCCACCGAGGGTCTCTATGCCGAGGCGCTGCGACGTCCTGGGCTGGTGGAAGCGCTGCAGCGCGATCACCGCATCACGCTGGCCGGGCCGACCACCTTGCTGGCCACCTTGTCGAGCTTGCAGATGGGCTTTCGCACGCTGGCGCTGGAGAAGCGCTCGGCCGAGGTGTGGGAGGTGCTCGGTGCGGTGAAGACCGAGTTCAGTAAGTTCGGCGACGTGCTGGCCAAGACGAAGAAGAAGCTCGAAGAGGCGACGCACACCATCGATGCGGCGCAGACGCGCACCAAGGTGATGACGCGCAAGCTCAAGAGTGTCGAAGCCTTGCCGGAACATGCTGCGCAGGCACTGCTGCCCGGCCTGCTCGACGACGAGCCGGTGCATGAGGAAGCCTCGAACTGATGGGCTTCTCGCGCACGCTGCTCGCGCTGATCGTCGGCCAGCTCGCCCTGCACGGCTGCATGGCCGGCGTGCGCATGGCCGCGCCGCTGCAGGCCTTGCGCCAGGGGCACGCGGCGTGGGCGGTGGGGCTCTTGATGGCGCTGTTCGCGGCCGCCCCGGTACTCGTCGTGCTGCGCGCGGGCCGGCTGGCCGACCAGCATGGCTACCATCGCCCGCTGAATCTCGCGGTGGCGCTCACCGCGGCCGGCGCGCTCACTGCGGTGCTCTCCACCTACGCGGGCGACGCCGGCTTCGTGCTGCTGTGCGTCGCCGCGATGCTCACCGGCGCAGGCGCCAACATCGGGCTCATCACGATTCAGCGCAGCGCCAGTCGCGGTGCGCGCGATGCGACCGAGCGCATGCGCGTGTTCAGCTGGCTGGGCCTGGCGCCGGCGATGGCGAACGTGGTCGGCTCGGTCAGCGCGGGACTGATGATCGACATCGGCGGCTTCCGCGCCGCGTTCGCACTGCTGGCGCTACTGCCCTTCGTCGCGCTGTGGGTCTCGCGGCAGGTGCCGCGCGAAGTACCGGAACCTGTGTCACAGGACGACGCGCAGCGCACCGCCTGGGATCTGCTGCACACGCCGGGCATGCGCCGCCTGCTGTTCGTCAACTGGCTGCTGTCGGCGGCGTGGGACGTGCACACCTTTGCGCTGCCCATCCTCGGCCACGAGCGCGGCTTCTCGGCGTCGACGCGTGTCGGGCGTGCGCCTGATCGTGCCGCTGCTCGCGCACCGCGCCGATGAGACGCAGGTGCTGCGCTGGTCGATGCTCGGCACCGCCGCTGTCTTCGCCATTTATCCGCTGATGCACTCGCCGTGGCTGATGGGCGCGTGCGCGGTGGCGCTGGGCTTCCCGCTCGGCTCGGTGCAGCCGATGATCATGTCCAAGCTGCACCACATCACGCCGCACGACCGCCATGGCGAGGCGATCGCGCTGCGCTCGATGACGCTGAACCTGTCGAGCAGCGTGCTGCCGCTGTTCTTCGGCGCGGCCGGCACGGCGCTCGGCGTCGGGCCGCTGTTCTGGCTGATGGGCGCGGCGGTCGGCTCGGGCAGCTGGGCCACCCGCGCGCTGGCCGGGCCTCAGAACTTGACGCCGGGGGCGGCGGGTGCGGTCTCGCCGGCGGGTGGCGTGGCGCGCGGCGGCGCCGGCGTGGGTCGCGCCTCTTCACGTGGCACCAGTGGCTCCGGCGCGGGGAACTCGTAGTTCGGCGGCAGCTTCGACTGCTGCGGGTAGCCCGCCGCATCGAGGTGGGAGTTCCATTCGTCGCGGTCCAGCGTTCTCACGGTCTGCGATCCGATGCGCAGCACCGGCGCCTCAATGCCGCCGACGATGCGCTGCCAAGCCTCGCGGTCGGCTTCGCTCTGGGTCGTCTTTTCCACATGCGGTACGCCGCGCTGGCGCAGCAGTTCCCGCGCCTGGTCGCACGCGGGGCAACTCTGGGTTGTGAACAAGGTCACCGGGTGGCGCTCGGTGGCCTCGCGCAGCTCCAGCGGCAACTGCACCGGGGATCGGTTCCCGGCCGCGGGCGGGCTGAGGGTGCTGACCTGGCCGCTGCCGGGCGGCGGCGGCACGTCGGTGTAGGTGACGCTGCCATCGGGGCCGACGATCTTGTACAGCGCATGCGCCGGGCCGGCCAGCGCCAGCGTCGCGGCGATCAACAAGGGCTTGAGCTGCATCGAGGTGTCCTCCCGCAGTTGCTGCCAATCTACTGCAGCACCTGCGCGCCCTCAATCCCTCAAGTCTGCGTGTCGTCGATCCCTCAAGTGATGCCTTGGTGGCGCAGCAAGGCATCGATGCGTGGTTCACGCCCGCGGAAGGCCTTGAAGCTGTCCATGGCCGGGCGGCTGCCGCCGACCTCGAGGATGGACTGGCGGTAGCGCCGCCCGGTCGCGGCGTCCAGCACGCCTGCCTCCTCGAAGGCGCTCCACGCGTCGGCCGACAGCACTTCGGCCCACTTGTAGCTGTAGTAGCCGGCGCTGTAGCCGCCGGCAAAGATGTGCGAGAAGCTGTGCTGGAAGCGGTTGAAGGCCGGCGGCTTGAGCACGGCCACCTCGCGGCGCACGTCGTCGAGCAGCTGCTGGATCTTCGTCTCGTTGCCCGGCTCCGCATGCAGCCGCATGTCGAACAGCGCGAACTCGATCTGCCGCAGCATCTGCAGGCCGCTCTGGAAGTTCTTCGCCGCGAGCATCTTGTCGTACAGCGCGCGCGGCAGCGGCTCGCCGGTGTCCACGTGCGCGGTGAGTCGCTTGAGTACGTCCCACTCCCAGCAGAAGTTCTCCATGAACTGGCTGGGCAGCTCCACTGCATCCCATTCGACGCCGGACAAGCCCGACACGCCGATGTCGTCGACCTGCGTCAGCAGCAGATGCAGCCCGTGGCCGAACTCGTGGAAGAGGGTGGTGACGTCGTCATGCGTGAGCAGCGCGGGCTTGTTGCCCACCGGCGCGGCGAAGTTGCACACCAGGTGCGCCACCGGCGTCTGCAGTGCCGCGGCGCCGCTGCGGTCGGGGCGCAGCCAGCGCACGCGCACGTCGTCCATCCATGCGCCGGGGCGCTTGGCCGGCCGCGCATACGGGTCGAGGTAGAACTGGCCGATCAGCTTGCCGGCGCGCTCGATGCGGTAGAAGCTCACGCTGTCGTGCCACATGGGAGCGCTGTCGGGGCGGATCGCCACTTCGAACAGCGTCTCGACGATGCGGAACAGGCCGTCCAGCACCTTGGGCTCGGTGAAGTACTGCTTCACTTCCTGCTCGCTGAACGCGTAGCGCGCTTCCTTGAGCTTCTCGCTGGCGAACGGCAGGTCCCAGGCTTCGAGCGCGGGCAGGTTCAGGCGCTCGCGGGCAAAGGCTTGCACCTCGGCCAAGTCCTGCTCGGCATGAGCGCGCGAGCGTTGCGCGAGATCGCGCAGAAAGCCCATGACTTGCGCCGGCGACTCCGCCATCTTGGGCACCAGCGACAGCTCCGCAAACGTCGCGTGGCCGAGCAGCCGAGCCTCCTCCTGGCGCAGCGCGAGCAGCTCGCTCATCAGCGGGCTGTTGTCCTGCTCCTTGGCCCCCGACTCGCTGGCGCGCGTCACGTAGGCGCGGTACAGCGTCTCGCGCAACGCGCGGTTCGTGCCGTACTGCATCACCGGGAAGTAGCTCGGGAAGTGCAGCGTGATCTTGTGGCCGTCCTTGCCTTCGGCTTGCGCGGCGTTGCGCGACGCTTCGAGCACGTCGGGCGGCACGCCGTCGAGCTCGGCTTGCGTCGCGTAGTAGGCGTAGCCGTCGGTCGCGTCGACCACGTGCTCGGAGAACTGCTGCGACAGCTGGGCCTTGCGCTCCTGGATCTGCGCGAAGCGCTGCTTGGCCTCGCCTTGCAGCTCGGCGCCGGAGAGCACGAAGTCGCGCAGCCAGTGCGACAGGGCCTGCTTGCGCGCCGACGACAGCGTGGCCGCCTGCGGGCTCGCGGCCAGCGTCTTGTACTTGGCATACAGACGCTCGTCGGAGCCCTGGCGCGTGTCGCACTCGGTCACCTTCGGGAGCTTCTCGGTGTAGACCACGCGCAGCTCCGGCGTGTCCATCACGGCGTGCAGGTGTCCCACCGCGCCCCAGGCCTTGGCCAGCCGCTCGGTGGCGACGGCAAGCACCTTGGACATCGCGTCGTACTCGGCCGGCACCTCGGGGCCGACGACGCGCTCCAGCGCGGCGTTGGCATCGGCCAGCAGCGCATCCACGGCCGGCGCGACATGCTCGGGGCGGATCGCCGCGAAGTCGATCAGGCCATCGGGTTGCAGCAGCGGATTGCTCATACTCGTCCTGAGGTATCG
>VBDL01000383.1 GCA_005884255.1 Betaproteobacteria bacterium
CGACTGCATCGCGGCGCTGGAGCCGACTTTCGGCGGCATCAACCTGGAAGACATCAAGGCGCCGGACTGCTTCTACGTCGAGCGCAAGCTGCGCGAGCGCATGAAGATTCCGGTCTTCCACGACGACCAGCACGGCACGGCGATCGTCGTCGGCGCCGCGGTGCTGAATGCGCTGAAGGTCACCGGCAAGGACATTTCGTCGGTGAAGCTGGTCACCTCCGGCGCCGGCGCGGCGGCGCTCGCCTGCGTCGGCCTGCTGCTCAAGCTCGGGCTGCCGCGCCAGAACGTGTGGCTGACAGATCTTGCCGGCGTGGTCTACCAAGGCCGCGCGGAGCTGATGGACGAGGACAAGGCGCAGTTCGCCCAGACCACGACGCTGCGCACCCTGGCCGAAGTGGTGGCCGGTGCCGACATCTTCCTCGGGCTGTCGGCCGGCGGCGTGCTGAAGGCCGACATGGTGAAGACAATGGCGGCGCGGCCGATCATCCTGGCGCTGGCCAACCCGACGCCGGAGATCCTGCCGGAGGAAGTGAAGGCCGTGCGCGACGACGCGATCATGGCCACCGGCCGCAGCGACTACCCGAACCAGGTCAACAACGTCCTGTGCTTCCCGTACATCTTCCGCGGCGCGCTCGATTCCGGCGCGACGACGATCACCGATGAGATGGAGATCGCCGCGGTGCATGCGATCGCCGAGCTGGCGCAGGCCGAGCAGAGCGAGGTGGTGGCGGCGGCCTATGCCGGCGCGTCGTTGAGCTTCGGCCCGGAGTACCTGATTCCGAAGCCCTTCGACCCACGGCTGATGATGCGCATCGCACCGGCGGTGGCGAAAGCGGCGGTCGATTCCGGCGTCGCGCTGCGGCCGGTCGCCGACCTCGACGCCTACCGCGAGAAGCTGCAGACCTTCGTCTACCACTCCGGCACGACGATGAAACCGATCTTCAGCGTCGCCAAGCGCGCGAAGGCCAATCGCGTGGTGTTCTGCGAGGGCGAGGAAGAGCGCATCCTGCGCGCGCTGCAGGTGGTGGTCGACGAGAACCTGGCACGCCCGACGCTGATCGGCCGGCCGGAAATCATCGCGCAGCGCTGCGAGAAGTTCGGGCTGCGCCTGCAAGCCGGTCGCGATTACGACCTGGTGAATACCGAATACGACGAGCGCTACCGCGATTACTGGCAGACCTATCACCAGATGATGGAGCGCAAGGGCGTCACCGCGCAGTTCGCGAAGATCGAGATGCGCCGCCGCCTGACGCTGATCGGCTCGATGCTGCTGCACAAGGGCGAGGTCGACGGCATGATCTGCGGCACCTGGGGCACGACGTCGATGCACCTGGCGCACATCGACCAGGTCATCGGCAAGCGCGCCGGCGTGAAGACCTTCGCCTGCATGAACGGGCTGATCCTGCCCGGGCGACAGGTGTTCATCGTCGACACCCACGTCAACTACGACCCCACGGCCGAGCAGGTCGCCGAGATCACCATCATGGCTGCCGAGGAGCTCAAGCGCTTCGGCGTCGCCCCGAAGGCGGCGCTGCTGTCGCATTCGAACTTCGGCACCAGCAACCAGCCGTCGGCGCTGAAGATGCGCGAGGCGCTGGCGCTGCTGCGCGAGCAGGCGCCGTGGCTGGAGGTCGACGGCGAGATGCACGGCGACGCCGCGCTCGACCCGGCCTACCGCGCCGAAGTGATGCCGCGCTCGACGCTCAATGGCGAAGCCAACCTGGTGGTGCTGCCGAACATCGACGCCGCCAACATCTCGTACAACCTGCTGAAGACGGCCGCCGGCGGTGGCATCGCGATCGGCCCAGTGCTCCTCGGTGCGGCCAAACCGGTGCATGTGCTGACACCGTCGGCCACCGTGCGGCGGATTGTCAACATGACGGCCTTGACGGTGGCTGACGCGAACGCCGCACGCTGAAGAATCATTACGTAGGCGCAATGTTGGCGCCTACTTTCTTCACGCAAGCCATGCCCAATTTTGAGGCAATGGCTTGAGCTTTCCCGGCCGATTCGGTACCATTCGCCATTCAGGTTTTGGGGTAAACCCGTGGTTCCGACCGGTCAGCGATCCCGCTGGCGAGCCGTGCAAGGGTCATTTGATGCCTTGCAGAAGTTAGGGCTCGCTCTATGTATAGCAGGAGCGCTGGTCGCCACCGAAGCTGCGTCGGCGAAAGGGCCGGCCCTCGACACGGTCGCGCTGACCGCGTTGCCTGCGCAAGCGCAGGCCACCGCACAGCTGATCCGTGCCGGAGGCCCCTTTCCCTACGCGAAGGATGGCTCGGTGTTCGGCAATCGCGAACGGGTGCTGCCGAAGCGGCCGCGCGGTGAATACCGCGAATACACGGTGCCGACACCGGGCTCGCGCGATCGCGCGGCGCGGCGCATCGTGTGCGGCGGCAAGCAGCCCACCGTCCCCGACGCCTGTTACTACTCGGACGATCACTACACGAGCTTCCGCCGCATCGTGCAGTGAACGGCCAACCGGTTTTTCTGTGACTCTAGGAGGATCGCGACCATGCTCTTGCAGACAGTCCGTCCAAACATCGTGCAGTCCATCAGGGCGTACCGGGTGGACGATCTGATGCAATCCGCGCAAAGCGCGGGGCAGCATTTCCTGTACGCCAACCTGACGAATGCGCAATCCAAGCAGGACGTCCTCGACGGCATCGCCGAGGCGTTCCTCTTCCCCGCGCATTTCGGCAAGAACCTCGATGCGCTGTACGACTGCATGACAGACCTCGTGCACAAGTCGGGCAGCCAGCCGGGCTTCGTCGTCGTGCTGGAGCAGTTGCCTGACAACGCGCGCTTCGACCGCGAGGCGCGCGAGCAGTTGCTCGATGTCTTCCGTGACGCGGCCGACTTCTGGGCCGAAAGGAAGATACCGTTCAGATGTTTTTATTCTTTTCAGTAGCCCGCTCCCAGGAAAACGGGTCATGGGAGCGGGCGACGGAAGTGGCCCCCGCAGTCGCCGAGAAGCCGGCGAGCAAGAGCAGCAAGAACGGCACGAACCCCAGCTTCGGCATGAACATG
>VBDL01000384.1 GCA_005884255.1 Betaproteobacteria bacterium
TCAGCGACAAGGCCACCACAGCGGCCGCGTCGCGCCGCTCCTCGTCGCCGTGTGCTGCGAGGCCTTCGATGTGCTGCAGCGCGCGCTGCGTCCATTGCAGGGCGCCCAGGTTGTCGCCGCTGCGAAACGCCAGCTGCCCGCGCTCCTGGTACAGCTTGGCGCACTCGATGTGCGCCGGCCCGCGCTCCGCCAGCGTCAACCCCTGCTCCAGGCAGCGCAAGGCCTCGCCGCGCTCGCCGGCCTCCCAGCGCAGGCCGCTGAGCTTGCGCAGCACGCGCGCCTGGGCAGGGTCGTCGCTCATCTGCGCAAAGGCCTCGCGCACCGCCGCGTAGTGTTCTGCCGCATCGGCGATGTGCCCGGCCGGCACCATCACGTCGGCCAAGCGCTCGCGCACGCTCACCGACTGCGCCTGCGGGTCGCCGCAGTCGTGCAGCGTCTGCAGCGCCAGCTCGTAGTGGCGGATCGCATCGGCATTTGCATAGATGCCGCGAGCCCAGTCGCCGGCGGCCACGAGATAACGCGCGCCGCGCGGCTTGTCGGCGCCCAGGCGGAAGTGGTGGCCGAGCGCCTGCAGATCCTGCAGCTGCCGCGGTACGCCGCCGCAGCGCCGCTCCAGCACTTCGCCGATGCGCGTGTGCAGCTCGCTGCGCCTTCGCGCCAGCAGGTTGCCATAGGCCACCTCGTGGATGAGTCCGTGGCGAAAGCGGTAGTCGCCCTCGCTGTGCTCCAGCAGCCCGGCCGCGAGCAGCACGCGCAGCGCGTCGGGCAGCGCGGGAGCGTCGCTCGCCACCTCGCGCAGCAGGTCCTCGGCGAACTGCGGGCCGATCACCGCCGCTTCCTGCATCGCCTGGCGAGCGGGTGGGGGCAGGCGGTCGATGCGCCCGAGCAGCAGGCCGTGGATGGTCTGCGGCACGTTCAGGGCGGCGGCCTGCGCGTGGAGCACCCAGCGCTCGTGCTCGCGGCTCAAAGCGCCATCGGCGATCAGCGTGCGCACCATTTCCTCGAGGAACAAGGGGTTGCCGCCCGCATGCTCGACGACGCGCTGCTGCAGCGCCGCCGGCAGCGTGCGCGCGCCGCTGCCGAACAATGCGTCGAGCAGGCTCGCGCTGTGCGTAGCCGACAGCGGCTGCAGAAGCAGCAGCGTCTGCGGTGTGGCTCCGGCGGCCAGCACATCGAGCTCCGCCACCGGGCGCTGCGTCACCAGCAGCATGAAGCGCTGGGCGGGCAGGCGATCGAGCAGCGCGCGCAGCAGCTCCACCGAGGCCGCATCGGTCCAGTGCAGGTCTTCCACCACCAGCAGCAGCGCGCCGGCCAGCAAGCGCCGCTCCACCACCGCCTGCACCGCGAGAAAGATCTGGTGCTTCAGCTGCTCCGGGTCGAGATGGCGCGTGCGCGCCTCGTCGGGGTCGAAGCCGAGCACGTAACCGAGCAGCGCCGAGATGCGCGCGGTCTCTTCGTCGTCCGCACCCAGCGCCGCCAGTGCGGCAGCGATCTTCTGCCGCGCCGTGGCCGCGCTTTCGTCAGCCGCCAGGCCGTAGGCATCGCGCAGCAGCGCGGCCGGCACGCCATAGGTGCGCTCGCCGAGCGACGAGCAGGCGGCGCTGCGCAGCGCGGTGTCTGCGAGCTGCCCGTTCGCTTGCAGGCGCGCGAGGAACTCCGACAGCAGGCGCGACTTGCCGCTGCCCGCTTCGGCCACGATGCGCACGAGCTGCGTCTGGCCCGCCTGCATCTGCGCGAAAGCCGCCATCAGTGCGCCCAGCTCGGCGTCGCGCCCGATCATCGGCGCGGCCAGCCCGTGCGCCTGCAGCCCACGCGCCGATGCGGGCGCCTGCAGCGCGCCCTCCACGCGGTACGCGGGCAGCGGCTGCGCCTTGCCCTTCAGCGCGAGGCCGCCCATCGGCTCGTAGCTGAACGCGTGGCGCGTGAGCAGCCAGGTCGCCTCGCTGACGAAGGTCTGCCCCGGCCCCGCCGCGTTCTGCAGCCGCGACGCCGCGTTGACGGTGTCGCCGGTCACCGCGTAGGCGCCTTCGCGCTGCGAGCCGATGTGGCCGGCGACCACCGGGCCGGTGTTGATGCCCACGTGCAGCGCCAGCGGCCGTTTGAGCAGCGGCAGCCAGCGCGCGCTCAAGCGCGCGACGCGCTCATGCAGCTCGAGCGCGGCGCGCACCGCACGCTCGGGGTCCTCCTCGTGCGCGACCGGCGCGCCGAACACCGCCATCACCGCATCGCCGACGTACTTCTCGACGAAGCCATCGAGCCGCTGGATGGCCGACGACATCAGCGCGAACAGCTCGCCCTGCAGCGCACGCACGTCCTCCGGGTCGAGCGTCTCGGAGAGCGCGGTGAAGCCGCAGAGATCGGCGAACAGCACGGTGACCGGCCGGCGGTCCGAGCTCGCATCGCTGCTTGGCACCGCAGCCGCAGGCGCCAACGGCTTGCCGCACTTCGGGCAGAACGCGAAGTCCGCCGGAGCGTCGAAGCCGCAGCCGGGGCAGATCAACGCCATGTGCGCGGCCTCTCATGCCGGAGCGCGCGCTCCCAGCAGATGCTGCAGCCGCTGTCGGTCCGCCATCAGCCGGCCTGCGACGAGCGTGACGATCTCAAAGCCGAAGGCGGGGTTCTGGTAGTAGAGCTGCTTGAAGGTGCTCTCGTCGATGCTGAGCACGGTGCAGTCCTGCAGGCAGCGCGCGGTGAGCGAGCGGCGCCTGTCCGGCGCGAAGAAGGCGATCTCGCCGAACATGCGACCCGCCTCCATGGCCTCGCCGATCTCGACGAATTCGATGCGGCCCTCGGCGAGAAAGTAGAAGTGCCCGGCCGGGTCGCCCTTGTGAAACAGCACATCGCCCGCCTTGTAGCGGCGGCTGCGCATGTAGGGCTTGAGCCAGACGCCCGACAGATCGCCCGCCTCGGCCG
>VBDL01000385.1 GCA_005884255.1 Betaproteobacteria bacterium
AAGCGCTTCGGCGGCCTCACCGCCAACGAGGACGTGAGCCTGGTGTTGCCCGGCCCGGTGGGCCAGGTGGTGTCGGTGATCGGCCCCAACGGCGCCGGCAAGAGCACGTTCTTCAAGATGCTGTCGGGTTTCCTCAGGCCCACCAGCGGCAGCGTGCTGCTGCATGGACAGGACATCACCGGCATGCCGCCGCACCGCATCGCGCGGCTCGGGCTGGTGCGCACCTTTCAGGAGACCACGATCTTCCCGGACCTCACCGCGATGGAGCATGTGTCGCTGGCGCACCAGCTGCATCGCGAGGCCGGCGACTTCGAGGTGGTGTTCGGCACGCCGCGCGCGCAGGGCGACGAGATCCGGCTCTCCACCAGCGCGCGCGAGATCCTCGATCTGATGGAGCTCGCGTCGGTGGCCGACGTGGCCGCCCGCCACCTGCCGCAGGGTCTGCTGCGCCTGCTCGGCATCGCGATGGGCCTGGCGACGCGGCCGCTGGTGCTGCTGCTGGACGAGCCCTATGCCGGCCTCAACCCCGAGGAGACCAACCGCGCCGTCGCCATCACGCGCAAGATCGCCGCGTCGGGCGTGTCGGTGCTGCTGGTGGAGCACGACATGAAGGCGGTGATGGCGATCTCGGACCGCATCCACGTGCTGTACTTCGGCAAGAAGATCGCCGAGGGCACGCCCGAGGAGATCCGCAACGACCCCAAGGTGATCGAAGCCTACCTGGGCCAGGAAGACGAGGAGCTGGGGCTATGAGTCAAGTCACGGACCTGCTCGATCAGTTGGCCCCTGCGTCGACCGCGTCGCGCGAAGCGCCCGCCGGCGGCCCTCTGCACCTCGAACTGGCCGGCGTGTCCTTGCGCTATGGCGAGGTGCGCGCGCTGGAGCAGGTGAGCCTGCGCGTGCCCACCGGCCGCATCGTCGCGCTGATCGGCGCCAACGGCGCCGGCAAGTCGTCGACGCTGCGCGCGATCACCGGGCTGCGCAGGGTGGCCGAGGGCGAGGTCCGGCTCGAAGGCCGCGTCATCAACTCGCCGCACAGGCAGGAGCCGGCGCACGCGCTGGTGCGCCAGGGCGTGGCGATGGTGCCCGAGGGACGGCACGTGTTCCCCTACATGAGCATCAAGGACAACCTGCTGATGGGCGCCTACACGCGCACCGACAAGGATGGCATCGCGGCCGACCTGGAGCGCATCTGCGAGCGCTTCCCGCGGCTGAAGGAGCGCTTCCACCAGCAAGGCTCCAGCCTGTCGGGCGGCGAGCAGCAGATGGTGGCGATCGGGCGCGCACTGATGGCCAAGCCGAGGCTGCTGCTGCTCGACGAACCGTCGCTCGGCATCGCGCCGCAGGTCATCCGCCTGATCGGCCGCAGCCTGCTGGAGATCAACCGCAGGGACGGCATCACCGTGGTGCTGGTCGAGCAGAACAGCCGCATGGCGCTCGCACTGTCGTCGTATGCGTACGTGCTGGAGACGGGACGCGTCGCGCTCGAAGGCCCGTCGAAGGAGCTGATGACCAACGAGCACGTGAAGCGCCTGTACCTCGGCGGATAATCGGCGCCCGCTGCCCCACCTCCTGCCTGCCGTGACCGTCAAGTTGACCAACCAGGACATCTACGACCGGATCTACGCCGCCATCAGCGAGCGGCGGCTGCTGCCCGGCACCAAGCTCAGCGAGGAACGGCTGGCGCAGGCGTTCCACGCCAGCCGCACGCGCGTGCGCGAGGTGCTGCTGCGGCTGAGCCAGGAGCTGATCGTCGAGGCGCACCCGAACCGCGGCGCGTTCGTCGCCAGCCCGACGCAGGAGGACATGCATCACGTGTTCGCCGTGCGGCGCGCGCTCGAGCGCGCCGTCGCCGCGGAGCTGGCCGAGCGCTATGGCGGCCAGACGATCGCGCTGCTGCGCGGGCACCTGGACAGCGAGGCGCGCGCCCGCGCCACCGGCGACCGCCCGGCGCTGGCCCGCCTGACCGGCGACTTCCACGTCCGGCTGGCCGAAACGACGGGCAATCGCATCTTCACCGAGAACCTGCGGCGCCTGGTGGCGCTGACGGGCCTGATCATCGCGCAGTACGACGCCCATGCGATCAGCGCGTGTCCGGAGCACGAGCACGAGGACATCGTCAAGGCCATCGAGGCCGGCGACGCGAAACGCGCAGAGCGCCTGATGCTGCTGCACCTGGCGCACGTGGAGCAGGGCATCCAGCCGCCCGGGTCGGTGTCCAACGAGGTGAATTTCGAACGCATCTTCGGCTCGGGCGGCGAGGGCGAGACGACCCCGAAACGCCGACGCGGGGGCTGACGGCGGGCGCGGGCTGGCGTCATTCGCAAGTTCGGCGATCACGCTGTTCGGAAGCGCCAGCCGGAAGCCGGCCGGCAGCTAGCGCAGCACGTTCAGCACGGCCAGGCTCATCGCTTCCACGCCGGTCTTGATCGAGGGTTCAGGCACCGGTGCGAAGAAGGGCGAGTGATTGAACGGCAGCGGCTTGCCGCCCGGCTTCATCGAGTCGGCCACCTGCTTGGGGTCGTAGACGCCGATGAAGAAGAACATCGAGGGCACGCCCTCGTTGACGAAGGCGGAGAAGTCCTCGCTGGCGGTGATGGGCGGAACGCGCATCACGTTCTTCGGTCCGAGAGCTGATCGGTTGGTCATCGTCGTATGCGCGCATCGCCATGCAACGCGCTGCGGGCGAGCTTGCTTGAGGATGCGACGCCCACGTGCAGCCGCCCGCCACGATTCTGACGAAACCGTCAGCTTCGCGACAGCGTGGGAAGCCGGTCGGACTCCTAGAGTGGCATTCACTTCGACTGTCGCTCCCGCAGCTTCGCCCAGGCCATGGACACTTCCCTGCACCGCGCCGCGCATGCCCTCGCGCGCGGACCCGCGCATCGCCTGGCCATCATGGCCGTCGCCGTGTTGCTCACGGCTTGTGCCGCCGGCCCGGACTATGTGCGCCCGACTGTCGAGGTTCCCGACGCGTACAAGGAAAGCGCCGGATGGAAGAGCGCGGAGCCCAAGCTGGCCGAGAGCCGTCAGCCCTGGTGGGAGACCTATGGCGATCCGGTGCTGAACGCGCTGATGCAAGACGCCGAGCGCGCGAATCAGAATCTGCGCGTGGCCGAGGCGCAATACCGTCAGGCGCGGGCGCTGGCCGATGCGGCGCGGGCCGGCCTCTTTCCGAGCGTCGGCGCGTCGGCCGGCGCGCAGCGCGCGCGCACCAACACGAACGGCGTGAAAGTCGGCAACACGGTCGGCATCGCATTGGACGCAAGCTGGGAACCCGACCTGTGGGGCAGCGTGCGGCGCTCGATCGAGTCCGGCGAGGCGGGCGCGCAGGCCAGCGCCGACGATCTCGCTGCCGCGCGCCTGAGCATCCAGGCTGCGCTCGCTCAGGACTATTTCCGGCTGCGCATCATCGATCAACAGCGTGAGCTCTACGTCGCCACCACCGCGGCGTATGGGCGCTCGCTGCAGCTTACGCAGGCCCAGCATCGGGCGGGCGTCGTACTGCTGTCAGACGTTGCGCTGGCCGAAAGCCAGCTCACGACGGCGCAGGCGCAGGCCGTGGATCTCGACGCGCAGCGCAGCCAGCTCGAGCATGCGATCGCA
>VBDL01000400.1 GCA_005884255.1 Betaproteobacteria bacterium
CCGACGAAGGAGGCCGCGCAGCTGGAGAGTTCCAAGGCTTTCGCCAAGGACTTCATGAAGCGCCACGGCATCCCGACCGCGGCCTACGACACCTTCAGCGACGCCGCCGCCGCTCATGCCTATGTCGACAAGCTCGGCGCGCCGATCGTCGTCAAGGCCGACGGGCTGGCGGCGGGCAAGGGCGTGGTCGTGGCGATGACGGCCAAGGAAGCGCACGACGCGATCGACTTCATGCTGCTCGACAACCGCTTAAGCGTGCAGCACAACGAGGGCGGCGCGCGCGTCGTCATCGAGGAGTTCCTGCAGGGCGAGGAAGCCAGCTTCATCGTGCTGTGCGACGGCAAGAACGTGCTGCCGCTGGCCACCAGCCAGGACCACAAGCGCCTGTTCGATGATGACTTGGGGCCAAACACCGGCGGCATGGGCGCCTACTCGCCGGCGCCGGTGGTCACGCCCAACGTGCATGCCAAGGTGATGCACGAGATCATCAACCCGACCATCGCCGGCATGGCGCGCGACGGCATTCCGTTCACCGGCTTCCTCTACGCCGGCCTGATGATCGACGCCGAGGGCCGGCCGAAGACGCTGGAGTTCAACACGCGCCTGGGCGACCCCGAGACGCAGCCGATCATGATGCGGCTGAAGAGCGACCTGTTCGACGTGCTGGTGCAGGCCACCGAAGGCGCGCTCGACCAGGCCGAGCTGCAGTGGGACCGCCGCGTCGCGCTCGGCGTGGTGATGGCTGCGGCCGGTTACCCGATGGACCCGCGCAAGGGCGATGCGATCAGCGGCCTGCCGGCGCATCCGCACGACGACGCGCACGTGTTCCACGCCGGCACCACGCAGCGCGAGGATGGGCATGTCGTGACCAGCGGCGGCCGCGTGCTGTGCGTCACCGCTTTGGGCGAATCGGCCAAGACCGCGCAGCAGCGGGCCTACGAGGTACTCTCCGGCATCCACTTCGACGGCGAGCAGTTCCGCCACGACATCGGGCACCGTGCCATCAAGCGCTGACACCGGCGCAGTCCGCGCCTACCTGCTGGACCTGCAGTCGCGCATCGTCGAGGCGCTGCAGGCGGCGGACGGCAAGGCCTTCGCGAGCGACGGCTGGACGCGCACGCCCGGCGAACGCCTGCAAGGCGACGGCCTCACGCGGCTGATCGAGGAGGGCAACCTGCTCGAGCGCGGCGGCTGCAATTTCAGCCACGTGAAGGGCGCAACCTTGCCGGCGTCGGCCACGCAGCATCGGCCGGAACTGGCCGGCGCGCCGTTCGAGGCGATGGGCGTGTCGCTGGTCTTCCATCCGCGCAACCCGTACGTGCCGACCGTGCACATGAACGTGCGCATGTTCGCCGCGCTGCCGGCCGGCAAGGATCCGGTCGTCTGGTTTGGCGGCGGCATGGACCTGACGCCCTACTACGGCTTCGAGGAAGACGCGGCGCATTTCCATCGCGCCTGCCGCGATGCCTTGGCGCCCTTCGGCCCCGAGCTCTATCCGCGTTTCAAGCGCTGGTGCGACGAGTACTTCGTTCTCAAGCACCGCAACGAGCCGCGCGGCATCGGCGGCATCTTCTTCGACGATTTCAGCGAGCTCGGCTTCGACGATTCGTTCGCGATGCTGCGCTCGGTCGGCGATGCCTTCCTCGGCGCCTACCTGCCGATCGTGCAGCGCCGGCGCGACACGCCGTTCGGCGGGCGCGAGCGCGACTTCCAGGAGATCCGCCGCGGGCGCTACGTCGAATTCAACCTCGTCTACGACCGCGGCACCTTGTTCGGCCTGCAGTCGGGCGGGCGCACCGAGAGCATCCTGATGTCGATGCCGCCGATCGTGAAGTGGCGCTACGACTGGCATCCCGAGCCGGGCACGCCCGAGGCGCGGCTGTACAGCGATTTCCTGCGGCCGCGTGACTGGGCCGAGGAACAGCCTTGAAGCGCATCGGCCTCTTCGGCGGCAGCTTCGATCCGGTGCACAGCGCGCATGTCGCGCTGGCGCGGCTCGCGCTGCAGCATCTTGCACTGGACGAAATGCGCTGGCTACCGGCCGGCCGGCCCTGGCAAAAGGCTCACCGCGCGCTGGCAGCGGACGAGCACCGCGTGGCGATGCTCAAGCTCGCTATTGGCCGCGAGCCGCGCTTCGTGCTCGACGAGCGCGAGCTGCATCGCGCCGGCCCGAGCTACACCATCGACAGCGTGCTCGAGCTGCAGGCCGAAGAGCCGGCCGCCGAGTGGTTCCTCGTCATCGGGCAGGACCAGCACGTGCGCCTGCACACCTGGCACCGCTGGCAGGAATTGTTGGCGCGCGTCACGCTGGCCGTGGCGCCGCGCGCCGGCGAGAGCGGGCAAGCCTCGCCGCAGGTGGCCGCGCTGCCGCATGCGGAGGTCGCGCTGCCGGCGATGCCGGTGTCGGCCACGGACATCCGCGAGCGCCTGGCGCGAGGCGAGGGCATCGACGGATTGGTGCCGCCTGCCGTCGCGCGCTATATTGAACAGCATCACCTCTACCAGCGAGGCACACCCGGGAACTGAATGGATATCCGCAAGCTGCAACGAGCCATCGTCGATGGCCTCGAAGACGTGAAGGCCCAGAACATCGTGGTCTTCAACACCGAGCATCTCTCACCCTTGTTCGAGCGCGTGATCATCGCCTCGGGCACCTCCAACCGCCAGACCCGCGCGCTCGCCTCCAGCGTGCGCGATGCCGTGAAATCGCGCGGCATGCAGGTGATGCGCACAGAAGGGGAGGACAACGGCGAGTGGATCATCGTCGACTGCGGCGCCGCGGTGGCGCACATCATGCAGCCGGCGATTCGCGACTACTACCACCTCGAGGAGATCTGGGGCGGCAAGGCGGTCAAGATGAAGGTCGATGGCGGTGCGGTGATGCCGCTGCCGAAGGCTTCCGCGCCGGCCCCCGCAGCGAAGAAAGTTGCGGTGAAACGGGCACCTGCTGCCAAGACCGTGGCCGCCAAGAAGGCGCCGGCCAAGAAGACCACGCGCCGCGCAGCTTGAAGCTGCTGCTCACGGCCATCGGACAAAGGCAACCGGCCTGGGCCGACGCGGCCTATGCCGATTTCGCCAAGCGTTTTCCGCCGGAGTGCCGGCTCGAACTGAAGGCGCTGAAGGCCGAGCCGCGCGATGGCAAGTCGCCCGAGCAGTTGATGGCTGCGGAAGCGGCGCGCATCGAGGCCGCTCTGCCCAAGGGTGTGCGCCGCGTCGTGCTCGACGAGCGCGGCACGCCGCTCACCACCATACAGTTCGCCGAGCGGCTGAAGTTCTGGA
>VBDL01000401.1 GCA_005884255.1 Betaproteobacteria bacterium
CGAAATCGAAGTCAAATCGCGTAAGCTGCGCCGATGGCGAAGAGCTACCAGATCGATGACTGCCCGGTGGCGCGCACGCTGGACCTGATCGGCGAGCGCTGGACGCTGCTGCTGCTGCGCGACCTGCTGCTGCACGGGCCGCGGCGCTTCCAGGACTTCCAGGCCTCGTTGCCGGGCGTGGCACCCAACACGCTCTCGGCCCGGCTCAAGACGATGGAAGACAACGGCCTGGTGCGGCGCGAGATGTACAGCGAGCGGCCGCCCCGCCTCGAATACGTGCTGACCGACAAGGGCAAGAGCCTCGGCCCGGTGGTGAAGGCGATGCGCGAGTGGGGCAGCAAGCACCGGTAGCGCACCGATGCCATCGATGCGCACGTCAGGCCAGCGGAACGGCCTCGAGGCGGAAGATGGCGACCGACTCGACCAGCCGCGCGGCCTGCGCCTTCAGGCTCGCGGCCGCCGCGGCCGACTGCTCCACCAGCGCGGCGTTCTGCTGCGTCATGCGGTCCAGCGTCGCCACCGAATGGTTGACATGGCCCAGGCCGTCTGACTGCTGCGCCGCGCTGGCGGTAATGGTCACCAGCGTCGCGTTCACGCGCTGCACGCTGGCGACGATCTCGTGCATGCGCTCGCTCGCCGCGTCGGCCAGCTGCGAACCGGCGCGCACCTCCTCGACGCTGGCGGCGATCAGCACCTTGATCTCCCGCGCCGCCGCGGCGGCCCGCTGGGCCAGGCTGCGCACCTCGTTGGCCACCACCGCGAAGCCGCGCCCGCTGTCGCCGGCGCGCGCCGCCTCCACCGCCGCATTCAGCGCGAGCAGATTGGTCTGGAAGGCGATCGCGTCGATCATGCCGGTGATCTCGGCGATGCGCTCGCCGCTGGCGCGGATGCTGCTCATCGTCTGCACCACATGGCCCACGGCCTCGCCGCCGCGCTCGGCGGCGTGCGACGCGGTGCCGGCCAGCTCGTCGGCGCTGCGCGCGGCCTGCGCCGCATCGCGCACGCTGCCGTAGATCTGCTCCATCGCCGAAGTGGTCTGCTGCAGGCGCGCGGCCGCTTCTTCGGTGCGCCGGCTCAGGTCGTGGTTGCCGCCGGCGATCTCCGACGAGGCGATCGCGATCGCATCGGCCGACGCGCGCACCGCGCCGAGCATCTCGATGAAGCGCGTGCGCATGCGCTCCAGGCCGCGCATCATGTCGCCGATGTCGTCGTCGCTGTGCGCGACCACGGGCAGAGACAGGTCGCCCGCGGCCACGGCGTCGAGCGCCGTGGTCACCTCGCCCAAGGGCCGGCCGACCCAGCGCCGGATCGCGAAGAAGAGGCCGGTGCACAGCGCGAGCGCGGCAATGCCGAACACCGCGAAGAAAGGCAGCAGCGTCTGCCATTGCGTGCGCATCGCCTCGCTGCCGGAGACCTCGCCGACCACCCAGTAGCCGGTGGCCTCGCTGCGCCGAGCCACCGCGAAGCGATCGTCGGCCGCGGGCTGCAGCACCGGCTTGAAGCCGGTCGCCTCGTGGCCCGGTGCGGTGCGGCTGACGGCCTGGAGCACGCTGCGGCCGCCGGGCCTAAGCTCGGCCAGCGTGCGGCCGCGCAAGGCGGCCGGCAGCAGCAGCACGCCCTGCTCGCCGCCTTGGGGGTCGATCACGTAGGTGCCGCCGCTGTCGAAGAAGCGCGTGCCGCTCACCATCTGGTCCAGCGAACGGTCGAAGTCCGACAGATCGAAGGCGACGAAGAGCGCTCCCACCACCTTGCCCTGCAGGTCGCGCACCGGCTGCAGCCGGGTGATGTGGGGGCGGCCGTAAAGCATCGCGCGACCGAGGTAGGGCTGGCCGCGCAGCAGCGCGGGCTGCGCCGGGTGCGCCGCACCCACCGTCATGCCCACCGCGCGCTCGCCCTTGCCATCCTTGAGCGAGGTGCTCACCGCGACGAAGTCGTCGCCGCGCCGCATCAGCACGGCAGCCGCACCGCCGGTGAAGTCGGTGAACTTGTCGCAAGGGTTGTGGTAGTCGTTCAGCGCGATGCCCAGCTGCAGCAGGCGGCCGCCGGCCTCGTCGAGCGTGAAGCTCTTGCCGAACTGGTCACCGAAGACCTTGAAGAAGCGCTCGACCAGCAGCTTGGCCGTCTGGTCGTAGGCGTCGACCGCCTGCGCCACCGCCTGCACCTTGGCATCGGCCCAGGCCACGGTGCGCTCCTGCGCGCGTTGCGCCAACAACACAGTCATCACGCCACAGATCGCGGCGAGCACGAGGACGAGAAAACCTCCGCCGATGAGGCTGATCTTGCGGGCCACCGTGGTCCGCGGGCGCTGGCTGGCGATCGAAAGCATGGCTTGTCTCCTTTTACCGATGGGGCTGCCGTGAGTTGCTTTCGGTCTGATGTCAATTTTCTTTAGCTGATGCTACAAGATTGATTTATTATGTATATGTCATCGCAACTCGTTGCTACACCGCACAGTTTTATGTAAGCGATGGCTGATACATATATTTAATCAAATCAACTAGGAGACATCCCATGAAGAAGTTCCTGTTGCCGGCGGCGTCGGCGATGGCCCTTGCCGCGGGCGCGGCGCATGCGCAGTCGAACGTGACCATCTATGGCTTCGTCGATCAGGCAGTCGGCAGGAATGCCGGCCAGACCGGCACCCACGTGCTCGATTCGACGGGCAGCCGCCTCGGCTTCAAGGGCGAGGAAGACCTGGGCGACGGCCTCAAGGCCTCGTTCCTGCTGGAGCAGCGCTTCTCGCCGCAGAACGGCACCGCCGCCACGCCCTTCTTCAAAGGCG
>VBDL01000402.1:0-3628 GCA_005884255.1 Betaproteobacteria bacterium
TCGGCGTGCACCGTGATGCCCTCGAACTCGTGGTACGCGACCTTGCCGAACAGCTGTGCGGCATAGAAGTTGGTGTACGACAGACCATCGTCGAGGCAGCACACCGCCATCGTCGGCGTGGTGTGGACATGCATCACGCAATGGGCGTCGACGACCTGCTCGTGGATCTTGCCGTGGAAGGTGAATCCCGCCGGGTTGATCGGCCAGTCGCTGTGGCCGATGATGTTGCCCTTCACGTCGACCTTCACCAGGTTCGACGCCCGCACCTCCGAGTAGTGCAGCCCGAAAGGGTTGATCAGAAAGTGCGGCTCCGCACCCGGCACGCGCAGCGAGATGTGGTTGTAGATCAGCTCGCCCCAGCCGAGGTAGTCGACGATCCTGTAGGCCGCAGCGAGCTGAATGCGGGCTGCCCACTCCTCGGGCGTAAAGCGGTTGGGGCGCAGCGCGGCACCGGCCGTGAAGGAAGGGTCAGTCATGAGGCACTCCTGTGTTCCTGTATCGGAAGGCTGCGCTTAAGGGTCGGCTCACAGGCCACCCATGCACAGGTACTTGGTGTCGATGTAGCCCTCGATGCCGTGGCGCGAACCCTCGCGCCCCATGCCCGACTGCTTGACACCACCGAACGGCGCGACCGCCGTGCTGATGACGCCGGTGTTGATGCCCACCATGCCGACTTCGAGCGCGCCGGCCACGCGCCAGACGCGGGCCAGGTCGCGCGAGAAGAAGTACGACGCGAGGCCGAACTCCGTGGCGTTGGCGAGCGCGATCGCCTCGGCCTCGGTCTTGAAGCGGAACAGCGGCGCCACGGGGCCGAAGATCTCTTCGCGGGCGAGCTTCATCGCCGGCGTGACGTCGGCCAGGATCGTGGGCTGGTAGAAAGTACCCCCGAGCGCGTGATGCCGGCCGCCGGCGACACAGCGCGCGCCCTGGCCCAGCGCATCGGCCACCAGTTCCTCGACCTTGGCCAGCGCTGCCGCATCGATCAACGGGCCCTGCGACACCTCGGCCTGCATGCCGTCGCCGACCTTCAGCTGCGCCACAGCGCGGCCGAGCTTTTCGGCGAACAGCTCGTAGACGCCGTCCTGCACCAGCAGGCGGTTGGCGCAGACGCAGGTCTGCCCGGTGTTGCGGAACTTCGAGGCGATCGCGCCGGCCACGGCCGCATCGAGATCGGCATCATCGAACACGATGAACGGTGCGTTGCCGCCGAGTTCGAGCGACAGCCGCTTGAGCGTCGGCGCACATTGCGCGGCGAGTAGGCGGCCGATCTCGGTCGAGCCGGTGAAGGTCAGTTTGCGCACCACCGGATTCGCGGTGAGCTCGCCACCGATCGCCGTGGCGCTGCCGGTCACGACACTGAAGACGCCGGCCGGCACGCCGGCGCGCAATGCCAGCTCGCTCAGCGCGAGTGCCGACAGCGGCGTCTGCGACGCCGGCTTGACGACGATGGTGCAGCCGGCCGCCAGGGCCGGCGCGACCTTGCGGGTAATCATCGCGGCCGGGAAGTTCCACGGCGTGATCGCCGCGCACACCCCCACCGGCTCCTTCGTGACGATGATGCGCTTGTCGCCCCACGGCGAGGGCACCAGATCGCCATAGACGCGCCGGGCCTCTTCGGCGAACCACTCGACATAGGCGGCGGCGTACGCGATCTCGCCGCGCGATTCGGCCAGCGGCTTGCCCTGCTCGGTGGTCATGATGACAGCGAGGTCCTCCTGGTTCGCGATCATCAGATCGAACCATCGGCGCAACACACGCGCGCGATCCTCGGCGGTCAGCGCCTTCCAGCCGACCATCGCCCGCTCGGCCGCGGCCACCGCACGGCGGGTCTCGGCGGCGCCGGCATGAGGCACCGCGGCGACGATCGCGCCGCTGGCAGGGTTGGTCACGTCGAGCGTGCGGCCATCGTCGGCGCCGACCCAGGCGCCGTCGATCAGGCATTGGGTGCGCAGCAGAGTGGGGTCGTTCAGTTTGAGCATGAGGCGTGGATCCAGGCGATTTTTGGAAGGAGGGGCGCACGGCCGCGCGTCAGTACGCACCAGGCCCGCCTGCCGCCGCGGCGGGCCGGTCGGCGGGGTTCTTGTAGGCCGCCGCGAGGTCGCGGCAGGCACGGGTCAGCAAGGTGGTGTCGACACCGACGGCGACGAACAGCGCGCCGGCATCGAGATACAGGCGCGCCAGCTTGGGGTCGGGCGCGAGCACGCCCGGCGCTTTGCCAGCGGCGCGGACCACTTGGATGCCGTCGAGGATGGCGCGCTGCACATCCGGGTGTCCCGGCTGGCCGAGTAAGCCCATCGACGCCGACAGGTCCGCCGGGCCGAAGAAGACGCCGTCCACGCCTTCCGTTGCAGCGATGGCGGCCAGGTTCTCGACGCCCTTCTGCGTTTCGACCTGCAGCAGCACGCACATCTGGTCGTCGGCGGTGTGCAGGTAGTCGCCGATCTGGTTCCAGCGCGACGAGCGCGCCAGCGCCGAACCGACACCGCGGATGCCGCGCGGCGGGTAGCGCGTCGCCGCAACCAGCGTGGCCGCCTGCTCAGCAGTCTCGACGACCGGGATCAGCAGGGTCTGCGTGCCCACGTCGAGCAGTTGCTTGATCAGCGGCACGTCGCCGATCACCGGACGCACGATCGCGTGCGTGGGATAGGCGGCCACCGCCTGCAACTGGCCGAGCACGCTGCGCAAGTCGTTCGGCGCATGCTCGCCGTCGATCAGAAGCCAGTCGAAGCCGGCGCCGGCCATTGCCTCGATCGCATAGGGGTCGGCGAGGCCGACCCACAGGCCGATCTGCACGTGGCCCTCGGCGAGGGCGCGCTTGAACGCATTGAGAGGTGTCTCCACGGCGCCCCTTTCAGACGTAGCGGAAGGCGACCGAGCCGAGCGGCCCGTAGTCGACGTGGAAGTTGTCGCCGGCCCTGGCCGCTGTCGGGCGCGTGAACGAGCCCCCCAGCACGACATCGCCAACGTTGAGCTGTTCGTCATAGGGCGCGATCTTGTTGGCCAGCCAGGCCACGCCGGTCGCGGGGTGGTTGAGCACGCCGGCGGCGAGACCGGTTTCCTCGATGACACCGTTCTTGTAGAGCAGCGCGCCGACCCAGCGCAGGTCGATTTCCGTGGGCCGCACCGGCCGGCCACCGAGCACGATGCCGGCGTTGGCGGCGAAGTCGCTGATCGTGTCGCAGACCTTGCGCATGATCTTGGTGTCGCAGTCGAACTGCTCGATGCGCGCGTCGATGATCTCGACCGCCGGCGTGACGTATTCGGTAGCCGAGAGCACGTCGAACAGCGTCACGCCCGGTCCTTTCAGAGGCCTGCCCAGGACGAACGCCAGTTCGACCTCGATGCGCGGCGCGATGAAGCGGCTGGCCTGGATGTCGCTGCCCTGCTCGAAGAACATGTCGTCCATCAGCGGCGCGAAGTCGGGCTCGTCGATCTGGCTCGCCTGCTGCATCGCGCGCGATGTCAGGCCGATCTTGCGGCCCTTGATCGTGCGGCCGTCGGCGAGCTCGAGCTGCACCCAGGCGCGCTGGATCGCGTAGCCATCCTCGACGCTCATCTCGGGAAAGCGCTTCGAGAAATGGCGCACTTGAGTGCGGCTCTTGCGTGCGTCGTAGAGCTCGCGGGCGAG
>VBDL01000402.1:3753-5094 GCA_005884255.1 Betaproteobacteria bacterium
CCGACAGCGCCTGGCCGACGCCTTGATGCACGGCTTCGCTGCGGCCGCGGCCCATGCGCAGGTTCAGGTAGACGAAGCCGTAGTGGCCATCGCCGCCGGCCGCGCGGCCGGCCGCACCGCCATCGCTGATCGCGAAGTGCGGTGCCGGGTACGCGAGCACGCGCGTCCCGCCGGGCGGGAACACTGGCCCACCGGCTTCATCGCGCTGCGCGAGCATCGCATCGGCGAGCCCACGGCACAGCGCCGACATGTCGGTGCGGGCATCAAGGTTGCCACTGTAGAGAATCACGAGGTGCGGCATGGTGTGTTCACTCAGACGGCACCGGGCCGCCCCCAAGGCGGCCGAGCGCCCTTCAGGGGGTACGGACGCAGCGAGCTTGGGGTTGTCATCACGCGATGTCCATCACGCCGATCGTGCAGTTCACTGCAAAGATCGGGATCGGCTTCGAATGTCGGATCGTGCCTTGGCCGCGCGCTGCCGCGGCAATCGAAATGAAAGTTCGAATCTCAAAGGCGCCTTGTCCGGCGTCTCGATAACACTCGACATCGGTGTACGACAGCAGCGCGGCCTTGTCGTTGCGCGACCAGCGGTCCAGGAACTCGCGGTCCCACGCCTCGTTGATCTTGCCCGAGTCGGGCGTGGCCGGCCAATGGCTGATGCCACCGGTGCCGACGATCGCAATGCGCTCGGGCACGCTGTCGGCCGCGCGGCGGAGCGCTTCGCCGAAGGCCCAGGCGCGGTGCAAGGGCGCCAGCGGCGGACCCTGGCAATTGATGTTGACGGGGATGATGTCGAGGTCGTACTTGGGCGTTAGGAAGTGCAGCGGTACGGCGATCGCATGATCGAACTTCCACTCTTCCGCGAACGCTACGTCGACGGTTTGCATCGCCTCGGTGATGATCTTCTTCGACAACGCCGCGTTGCCGGGCACTTGCGTGCGCTCGAAGCCAATCCATTTCGGATCTTCGATGGGGCCTTCATATTGGTCAGCCATGCCGATCGCGAACGACGGCATGTTGTTCATGAAGAAGTTGCCGAAGTGCTCGGCGCCGACGACGATCAGCGCGTCGGGCCTGGCCGCACGCAGCTCTTCGCCCATGCGTCGGAACGCGCCGTGGAAAGCATCCTTCACCGTCGGGTCGGCGAGGTGCGCCCGGCCGGTGATCCCCGGCGCGTGGCTGCAGATTCCGGCAAATACGAGACTCATGGTGTCAGCCCCTCGATCGCGGAGTACCGCGCCCCATCCCTCATGGGGATGAGCCCGGCTCGGGAACGGCAGAGTGCTCGGGCTCCAAGGCATCCCTTTGGTGTCTTCATACGCCTGCCACCTTTTCATCCAT
>VBDL01000403.1 GCA_005884255.1 Betaproteobacteria bacterium
GGCGTAGAGCTGCCGGCCTTCGGGCGTGAGGCTCAAGGCCCGCGCGCCGCGCACGAACAGCGGCTTGCCGATCGCGTCTTCCAAGCATCGCACCGCCCGGGCGGCGGCGTGCCGATGATGCCTCACCCCATTCCTGCACGGAGCCGCCATGACTTCACTGATCCTGCAAGAGCGCGCCGGCGCGCATGTCGTCCTCACCCTCAACCGGCCCGCCAAGCTCAACGCGCTGAGCTACGGCCTGATCGACGAGCTGATGCTGCACCTGCAGGCCATCGATGACGATGCGTCCGTGCGCGCGGTGGTGCTCACCGGCGCCGGTGACCGGGCCTTCAGCGCCGGCGCCGACATCGCCGGCTTCGCGCCCGACATCGCCGCCGGCGCCGAAACCGCCTACCGCCGCTTCGTGCAGCGTGGGCAGGCGATGACGCGGCACATCGAGGGCTTCGCCAAGCCCGTGATTGCGGCGGTCAACGGCCTCGCCTACGGCGGCGGCTGCGAGACGGTGGAGGCCTGCGCGCTGGCGCTGGCCGCCGAGCACGCGCGCTTCGCGAAGCCGGAGATCAGGCTCGGCTTTCCGCCGCCCTTCGGCGGCACGCAGCGCTTGCCGCGGCTTGTCGGGCGCAAGCACGCGCTGCAGATGCTGCTCACCGGCGAGCCTATCGATGCGCCGCGCGCGGCCGAGCTCGGGCTCGTCAATCGCGTGGTCAGCGCCGGCGCGCTGATCGATGCCTGCCTGGCGCTGGCGCAGCAGGTGACGCGCCATGCGGCGAGCGCCGTCAGCGCCACGCTGCGCGCCGTGCACCGCGGCCTGCCGCTGCCGATCGACGAGGCGCTGCACGTGGAGGCCGCGCAGTTCATGATTGCCGCCGCGTCGCCCAACGCACAGGAGGGCACGGCCGCCTTCCTCGCGAATCGCGAGCCCGTGTGGCGCACTTGATCCACGGGGCAATCAGGCGCAAGGCCTTGCAATACACTGATTTGAAGGGAGTCCACGCGCGATCACAGCGCAGTCGCCGTCACGGCGCGGGAGGACGCAGTGGTCTTGGTTCCCGCGCGGGCCCGCAGCCTGCGCCGGTCCGTCGTAGCGCGCCTGGTGGCGGTGGTCGGCCTGTTCGGCATGGCCAGCTTCGTGCTCGTCGGCGCCGCCGAGATCTGGCGTGAGCGCAGCGAGCTGCTGCGCGCCGAACACGAGCGCGCGCGTGCCGCCGTGGCCACCAGCGCGGGAGGCATCGCGCTGGCGATGTGGACCTTCGACCAGAAGGCGCTGGAGATCACCGCCGCGAGCCTGACGCGCGAAGGCCCGATCGTGCAGGTCGATGTGGTGGCCGACGGCCAGGTCGTCCTCAGCCAGGGCCGCCACGGCGCTGCACCGCCCACGTCAAGCTGGAGCGCACCGCTGCGCCTGGCCGACCGCGTGCAGCCGATCGGCGAGCTGCGCGTCAGCGAATCCTATGAAGAGGTCGACGCGCAGATCCTGCAGCGCGCGTGGCGGCGCTTGGGGCTGGAGCTGGGCAAGGTGGCGGGCATCACGCTGGGCGTGTTCCTGCTGCTGCACTATCTCGTCATGCGCCGCCTCGGGCGGCTGGCGCAGCGGCTGCAGGTGTTGCCGCCCGACGATCCGCCGGCGGCCCTGCGCATGCTGGCCGACGAAGGCGAGCACGACGACGAGATCGCCGCGGTGGCGCAGGCGGTGCTGCAGTTCCAGCACGACCGCGCGGCCGAGGCGCGGCGCCGCGAGCTGGCCGAGACGCATCTGCGCGAGCGCATGGACGAGATGGCGGTGACGCTGGGTGCGCTCGGCGAGGGCGTGATCGTGCTCGATGCGCAGATGCGGCTGCGCTACGCCAATGCCACGGCGCAACGCATGACCGGCGTGCCGGCCGCCTGCGACGCGCTGTCGCTGCAAGACCTGTGCTTCACGCACGCCGACGGCGGGCCCATCGACTTGGCCGGCCGCGTCGCCACGTCGCGCGATGCCGAGCACGCCGTCGACCTGCACGACGACCTGCGCCTGCAGCCGCTGCAGACGGCCGATGCGGCGCCGCTGCAGGTGCGCGTGCAGATCATTCCGCTGCGCTCCAGCGAGGAGCTGGCGTGGGTGCTGGTGATCCACGACCAGAGCGAGGCGGTGCGGCTGCGCGAGAGCGAGCGCGCGCGGGCGCTGGCCGAAGGCGCGAGCCGCGCGAAGAGCGAGTTCCTGTCGCGCATGAGCCACGAGCTGCGCACTCGGCTGAATGCCATCGTCGGCTTCGCGCAATCGCTGGAGCAGGACCCGGCGATCACCGGCGACCTGCGGCGTGCCGAGCGGGTGCGCCTGATCGTGCGCGCCGGCTGGCACCTGACCGGCATGATCGGCGACGTGCTCGACCTCTCGCGCATCGAATCGGGCAACGTCAACGTCACGCTCGGGCCGGTGGACCTGCCGGCGCTGCTGCAGGAGGTGATGGCGCTGATGGCCGGCCAGGCCGAACCCGAGGGCGTGTCGCTGTACCTGGCGTCGCTCGGCGGCGTGCGCTACGTCGAGGCCGATGCCACGCGGCTGCGCCAGGTGCTGGTGAACCTGCTGAGCAATGCCATCAAGTACAACCGCTCGGGCGGCGCGGTGATGACCGGCGCCGCCGTCACGGCCGACGGCGAGGTCGCGATTTCGCTGCAGGACACCGGCATCGGCATGACTTCGGCCCAGCTCGCCGCGCTGTACCAGCCCTTCAACCGCCTCGGTCGCGAGGCCACGGGCCGCCCCGGCACCGGCATCGGGCTGGTGATCACGAAGAAGCTGGTGGAGATGATGCGCGGGCGCATCGAGGTCTCCAGCGTGCCGGGCGAGGGCACGCGCTTCGTCGTCACGCTGCGCGGCGCACAGGCGCCGGCCGCGGTGCCGACGATGCCGGCGCCGCTGGGTGCGCCGAGCGAGATGGGGCCGCGGCGCGTGATGTACATCGAGGACGATCCGGTCAACGCCGAGGTGATGCGTGCGCTGCTCTCGCTGCGGCCGCGCGTGTCGCTGTCCGTGCACACCACCCTGCTCGAGGGCCTGGCCGCGCTGCGCAGCGCACCGCCCGATCTGCTGCTGCTGGACATGCAGCTGCCCGACGGTTCCGGCCTGGAGCTGCTGCGCGCGCTGGCCGACGACCCGCTGCTCGCCACGGTGCCGGTGGTGATGGTCTCCGCCGACGTGATGGAAGACAGCATCGGCGCCGCGTTGCAGGCGGGCGCCCGGGCCTACATCGCCAAGCCGTTCAACTTCGACGAGGTGCTCAAGCAGCTCGACGCGGTGTTGGCCCTGACCACCTGATCACTTGATGTAGGCGTCGACGAGCTGCTGGTATCGCCCCGTCTCGCGCAGGTGGCGCAGGCCCTCGTTGAAATCGTCGCGGATGCGCCGGTCCTTGAAGGCCACCTGGAAATGAGTGCGCCGCGGGAACAGGTTGTGGAACACCACGTCGCCGGAGGTGTCCACCTCCTTGGCCAGCTCCTTGCGGTACCAGAGGAAGATGGTCCTGTCGACAATGATCACCTCGGCGCGGCCGTGCCAGAACATCAGGTTCTGGCTGCGCTGGCTGGGCAGCTCGAAGTAGCTCTTCAGGTAGGCGGCCTTCGGGTCGGGCTTGAAGGCGGCCTCGAAATCCGCGCCGAGATCGCGGTAGGC
>VBDL01000380.1 GCA_005884255.1 Betaproteobacteria bacterium
CTTCGGTGCCTTGTCTATGCCTCAGTGGAATGAATCATATGAGTACCACCCAACTGAATCAAAGGAAAGGAATCAATCAGAGTGAGGCGGTCGCAACAACCTCTCGCTCGAAAGGATCCCCACCATGAACCAACCCGTCGTCATGATCACCGGCGCGCTCACCGGCATCGGCCGCGCCACCGCCCTCGCTTTCGCTCGCGAAGGGCATCGCGTCGTCGTCAGCGGCCGGCGCGACGAAGCCGGCCAGGCACTCGCCGCCGAGCTGCGCGCCCTTGGCGCGCAAGCGGAATTCATCCGCGCCGACGTGCGCTTCGAAGCCGACGTTCGCAGCCTCGTCGAGCAGACCATCCAGCGCTTCGGCCGCCTCGACATTGCCGTCAACAACGCCGGCACCGAGGGGCAGCTCGGCCCGATCACGGAGCAGTCGGTGGACAACTACGAAGCCACCTTCGCAGCCAACGTGCTGGGCACGCTGCTTTCGCTCAAGCACGAGATGCGCGTGATGCTCACGCAGGGCTCGGGCGCGATCGTCAACCTCTCGTCGATTGCGGGTCAGGTGGGCATCGTCGGCGGCTCGATCTACGCGGCCAGCAAGCATGCGGTCGAAGGCTTGACCAAGAGCGCGGCGCTCGAGGGCGCCGCGGCCGGCGTGCGCGTCAACGCGGTCGCGCCGGGGCCTGTGGCCACCGAGATGCTCGAACGCTTCGTCGGCGGCGACCAGCAGGCGAAGGCGGATTTCCTCGCCACGATGCCGGCGCGCCGCGCCGCGAACGTGGACGAGATCGTTCAGACCATCGTCTTCCTCGCCAGCGACAAGGCGCGCTACCTCACGGGGCAGTGCCTCGCGGTCGACGGCGGCTACACCGCGCAGTGATGCGCCCCACCCCCAGTTTGTGTCACCCCTGAAGGAGAACCTCATGTCCACCACGATCAACGTCCCCACCCGCGACGACGTCTCGCCCGCCAACCAGGCGATCCTTGATCAACTCGAGAAGAGACTCGGCAAGGTGCCCAACCTCTACGCGACCTTCGCGCACTCGGAGCACGCGCTCGGGGCCTACCTGGCGTTGCAGAACGCTAAGAGCAGCATCACGGGCAGGGCACGCGAGGTGGTGAATCTCGTCGTGAGCGAGGTCAATGCCTGCGAGTACTGCCTTGCCGCGCATACGGTGATCGTCGGGATGCACGGCTTCAGCGAGGGGCGCGCGAGAGCTTGAAGGTTCGCGCCAGGTGCGGCTTGATGCCGTTGCGCTGCCAGACACGCCGGATGGTGATGGCGCCCAGGCCCAGGTGCTCAGCCAGCGTGCGCGTGCTCCAGTGCCTGGCCGCCGCGGGCTTGCTGTGCAGCGTCACTTGCAGAATTTGCGACTCCACCTCGGCTGTGACGGTGGGCGTGCGGCCCGAGCGCGGTACGCCACAGCTCCGGAGTTCAGCCTGTCGTCGACTCGACCGCCGGCAGGTTCAGGACGACCTTCATGGATCGCTCCTGGTAGGCCCGTGCAGCCGCGAGCGCCGCTTCGGCGTCGCGAGCGCGGATCGCCTGGAGCACACGCCGCCGATCCTTCGAAAGACGGCTGGTCACCTTGCGGTCTAGCATGCCGCCGGAGCGCTCCTTGGCCAAGCGCACCTGCAGGCCCGCGAGAAAGCCGCACAGGGTCATGAGCAGCGGGTTGCCGGAGGCCATCGCCAGCGCGGCGAGGAACCGCAGCAGGGCCGTCGAAGCATCCTGGCCGCTGGCGGTCTGATCGAGCGCATCCGCGGCCGCCTCCAGGTCATCGAGCTGCTCGTCCGTTCCATTCACGGCAGCCTGTTCTGCCGCATAGGTGTTGAGGGCGCCCAGCACGCCCAGGACGTGGGCGACGCTGATGCGCTCGATCTGGATCACGGCCTGCAGCGAGTCCGCGAGCACGCGATCGGGATGTGCGGTCACGAAGGCGCCGCTGCCATGCCGGACCTCGATCAGCTTCGACGTGGTGAGCCCCCGTATCGCCTCGCGCACGGTGGCCGCGCTGACGCCATAGGCCTCGGCCAGCTTGGTTTCGCTGGGTAGCCGCGACCCACGAGCCAGGGTGCCGGACAGGATCCTGGCCCGCAGGTCCTCCAGGATCTGTTCGGCCGCGTTGCCCCGCGCCAGCGGCCGGGAAGGCTTCCAGTCCGACGCTTCGTTCGCATCCATGAGCTCACCCCTTGCATTCTTCGCGTTCATGTTTATACTGACCAAGTCACTAGATGACTTGTGACTTTGAGTCTAAAGGTCAAGAGTGTTGCGAGCATTGTAGGAGCGAAGCATTGAAACTGAGGAAATTCGACGACACGAGCTGGCACAAGGACCACCCGAATGGCGCGGTCGTGTTCCAGTACTGCCTGGTGGGGGAGCCCGAGTCGCCCGACAACTTCATGCTGGTGCTGGGGCGGCAGGACAGCGACTTCTACATGCCGCGCCACCGGCACAACTTCGAGCAGATCCGCCTGCCGCTCGAGGGCGACATGAACATCGGCGACGGGATCACGCTCAAGGAGGGGCAGGTCGGCTACTTCCCCGAAGGTCTGCCCTACGGCCCGCAGGACGACCGAGGCCAGCGCCTGCAGCTGGTTCTGCAGTTCGGCGGCGCCTCGGGTTGCGGGTTCATGAGCATGGACCAGCGGCTGCACGCGCGCGACGAGCTCGCCCGCATCGGCAAATTCGAGGGCCCGAACTATCGCCACCCCAACGGCAAGCTCGAATGGGGCTTGAACGTCATCTGGCAGCACGTCTTCGGCGAGCGCCTGAAGTACCCGATGCCGCGCTACACGAAGGTGGTGATTGCCGATCCCCAGCGCTTCAACTGGATCCCGCTCGCGCCGGGCGTCACGCGCAAGTTCCTCGGTTCCTTCACGGAGCGTGAGGCCTGGGTCGAGTTCGTTCGCGTGCGGCCCGGAGCGACGTGGTCTTCGCGGCACGAGCAGGCCCGGCGGCTGCTCTTCGTCATCAACGGCCAAGCGGGCTGCCCGATGGGGTCCGTCGACCAGTACGACGCGTTGCAGGCAGAACCCGGCGAGACGCTCGAGCTCGCCACGCAAACCGAGCTCGATCTGTTCGTCATGGGGCTGCCGCCCGTCGCAGTGCCGGCCGACAGCGAGGCGGAGTTCGAACTCGTGGATGGAGCGGCCGATGACCGACTCTGATTGGCGTGTCCTTGAAGGCCTGCTCAGCGACTTTGCCTGGCACGCAGACCGGGGTGAAGGCGACGCGCTTGCCGCGTTGTTCCTGCCGGATGCCGTTCTCGTCGTGGGCGGCCAGGAACACCGCGGCAGGGAACAGATCGCCGCCGACTGTTATCGCCGCGCCAGCGACCCC
>VBDL01000404.1 GCA_005884255.1 Betaproteobacteria bacterium
AGCCGCCAGTCCAACCCGGCAAGCATGCCGGCGGCTGTGAGCAGCGCGGTGGAGCCGAGCAGCTGCACATTGCCCCAGCCGAAGATCGTGCGGCGCAGCGCCCACAGCCGCCGCGGCTCGAGTTCCAGGCCGACGAGGAACAGCATCAGCACGACGCCGAACTCCGCAAACTCGAGGATGGTCGACGGGTCCGTCACCAGCCGCAGGCCCCACGGACCGATCGCGATGCCGGCGCCCAGGTAGCCGATGATGGCGCCCAGGCCGAGCGAGCGCGCCAGCGGTACCGCGATCACCGCGGCGCCGAGGTAGATGAGGCTCGAGCTGAGCCAACCCGCCAACTGCATCAGACTTCCTCGTGTGTCGCCGGCCGCGCGTCGCTGGGGACGTCGCACTCGGTGTGCGCAACGAGCTCGGCCAGCTCGGGCCAGTCGGGGTAGCTTGCGAGCCGCTCGCCGAACACCTGCACATGCGCCTCGAGCTCGGCCGCGTCGACGCGGTGCGCACCATGCAGCACCAGCGGCGGCAGGAAGCGCATGCCCACCAGTGCCGCGGTCTGGTCGTAGGGCGGCAGGAAGGCGTCGAAGAAGTAGCGGTTGTAGCGGTCCGGGCGATACGACTCCTCGCGCCCGCCGGTGGAGGTGACGAGCCACAGATCCTTGCCGCGCAGCGCATGGCCGCCGGGGCCATAGGCCCAGCCAAAGCTCAGCACCTCATCGACCCACAGCTTCATCAGCGCCGGCATACCGTACCAGTGGATCGGATGCAACCAGACGACGAGCCGCGCATCGGCCAGCGCGGCCTGCTCGGCGGGCAGGTCGATCGAATAGTCGGGATACAGCGCGTAGAGGTCCCGCACCTGAACGCGATCACCGGCATCGCGTGCGGTGCGCAGCATCGCCTGGTTCACGCGCGACTGCGCCAGATCGGGGTGGGCAGCGAGTATGAGGATGTCGCTCATGAGACGGCGCGGCAGCGCGGTAATTTCCAGAATGGCTGGTGCTTCAGATCGGCCGCTACCATACCCCGGAATCCAACCATTCAGTCGGAGGCGAGGATGCCGGTCATCGTCGTGGCCAACCCCAAGGGTGGCGTGGGCAAGAGCACGCTGGCGACCAATATCGCCGGCGCGCTGGCGCGGCAGGGGCATGCGGTGATGCTGGGCGACGTGGATCGCCAGCAGTCGGCGCGCCACTGGCTGAAGCACCGGCCGCAGGGCGTGCCGGAGATCCGCGGCTGGGAAGTGAGCGGCGACGACGTCGTGCGCCTGCCCAAGGGCACGACGCATGCGGTGCTCGACACGCCGGCGGGGCTGCACAACCGGCGCCTGGACGAGGTGCTGAAGGTCGCCGACAAGCTCGTGGTGCCGCTGCAGCCGAGCCTGTTCGACATCGAAGCCACGCACGACTTCCTGCGCGAAGTGAAGGCGCACCGGCGCGCCGACAAGATCTCGATCGGACTCGTGGGCATGCGGGCGCGCGAAGGCTTCATCTCCACCGAGCACCTGCAGCAGTTCCTCAGCACGCTCGATGTGCCGGTGCTCGGCTTCCTGCGCGACACGCAGAACTACGTTCACCTGGCGGCGCGCGGCCTCACGCTGTGGGACGTGGCCCCGAGCCGCGTCGAGCGCGATATCGAGCAGTGGCAGCCGCTGCTGGAGTGGATTGCTGGCTGGCGCAATGAACACTGAACCTTGAAATGGAAAGGCATCGATGCGCGTCTTCAAGCACTTGAGCGAGCTGCAAACCCTGGTCGGCCAGGAGATCGGCGTCAGCGACTGGATCACGGTGGACCAACAGCGCATCGACCTGTTCGCGCAGTCCACCGGCGATCACCAGTGGATCCATGTCGACCCCGAACGCGCAGCCAAGGGCCCGTTCGGCACGACGATCGCGCACGGCTTTCTCACGCTGAGCCTGCTGCCGGAAATGTCCGCCACGGCCTTCGACGTGGAAGACGCGCACATGGGCGTCAACTACGGCCTGAACAAGGTGCGCTTCACGGCACCGGTGCCGGTGAACAGCCGCGTGCGCGGGCGCTTCAAGCTGATGGCCTACGAGCCCTTCGAGGGCGGCGCGCTGATCACCTCGCAAGTGACGATGGAGCGCGAGGGCAGCGGCAAGCCGGTGTGCGTGGCGGAGTCGCTGGCAAGGCGCTATGCATAGCTAGCGGCGCTAGCGGCGCTGCTTGCCACGCGCTTGAATCATTTCGGCGAGCTTGCGGCCGCCGACGGCACCGGCCACCGCGCCAGCGGCGGCGCCTACGGCGGTGCCCACGGCACCCGCCATCGATCCGATGAGAGCGCCTGCAGCGGCCCCGCCGGCCGCTGCGCCCAAGCCGGTGCCCACCGGGTGCGCGACCTCGGCATCGTTGGGCGCGTCGCGCTGCCCCGCGGCGGGGACGGCGGTGGTCTTGGTGCGTCGTTTGATCGCATTCATGGACGGTTCCCGAGATTCACGGGCAATCGGCGCGCCCACATCGGCTAGGATGTGCCCGGGCCGCGCGCAACGCGCGGCCCACGTCGCTCGGACGGTTCCGGGCGCTCACGTGAAAGACTCGACCATGCCTGCCTCGCAGCGCCGCTTTGCGCGCATCGATCGCCTGCCTCCCTACGTCTTCAACATCACCGCCGAGCTCAAGCTCGCGGCGCGCCGACGCGGCGAAGACATCATCGACATGAGCATGGGCAACCCCGATGGCGCCACGCCGCCGCACATCGTGGCCAAGCTCACCGAGGTCGCGCAGCGCAGCGACACCCACGGCTACTCGGCCAGCAAGGGCATTCCGCGCCTGCGCCGCGCCATCGCGCAGTGGTACCAGAGCCGCTACCAGGTGGCGATCGACCCCGACACCGAGGCCATCGTCACCATCGGCTCCAAGGAAGGCCTGGCGCACCTGATGCTGGCCACGCTGGACCGCGGCGATACCGTGCTGGTGCCCGATCCGAGCTACCCTATCCACATCTACGGCGCGGTGATCGCGGGCGCCGACATCCGCTCCGTGCCGCTGACGCCGGACACGGATTTTTTCGCGGAGCTGGAAAAAGCCATCCGCGGCAGCTACCCCAAGCCCAAGATGATGGTGCTGGGTTTTCCGTCGAATCCCACGGCCCAGTGCGTGGAGCTGGAGTTCTTCGAGAAGGTGGTTGCGCTGGCGCGCAAGCACGACATTTTTGTGGTGCACGACCTGGCCTATGCCGACATCGTGTTCGACGGCTGGAAGGCGCCGTCCATCATGCAGGTGCCGGGCGCCAAGGACATCGCGGTGGAGTTCTTCACGCTCTCCAAGAGCTACAACATGGCGGGCTGGCGCGTCGGCTTCATGGTGGGCAACCCGGATCTCGTGGCCGCGCTGGCCCGCATCAATGCGTGCAAGAGATCGCCGCGCAGTACCAGAGCCGGCGCGATGTGCTCTACAAGGGCCTGACCGAAGCCGGCTGGCCGGTGGACTGCCCCAGGGCCTCGATGTATATCTGGGCCCGCATCCCCGAGGCCTATCGCAAGCTCGGTTCGCTGGAGTTTGCCAAGCAGCTGCTTGAAAAAGCCAAGGTCTGCGTGTCGCCCGGCATAGGCTTTGGCGACCATGGCGACGACCATGTGCGCTTTGCGCTGATCGAAAACGAGGCCCGCATCCGCCAGGCCGTGCGCGGCATCAAGGCCATGTTCAAGGCCGATGGCGTGCTGAAAGGCTAGTACTCCGACCCAGAAATATCGAAACATGAAAGCGCGCCTTCGAAGCCTGCTGTGGTTGCAAATCCTCGCCATAGCTGCGGCTATGTCTGCGGTTTGCGCCTAGGCCTGGGCCCGAATCCATCGCTTTCACATTGTGTGCCGATACCTCTGCGTCGAAGTACCAGGGGCCTACATCGACCAGATGCGCGGGCTGGAGGCTGCCTGCTGCCAGAAATGGGCGCGCCAGGCTTGCCAGACCTGCCTGAGCAGCGCCATGGCGGGCTCAACCACGGGTGCCAGGACCCGCACGACCACGATCTGCCCATCAGGGCTGGTGGCGCCCGCCGTGGCGCACAGCGGGTGCGCTTCAATGAGCTGGCGTGCGCAGTCCAGGGCCTCCTGCCGGCGCTTGCGCTCGAGCTTGCTGCCCGCCACAAAGAAGAGGGTGGCCATGCAGCGCTGCCCGGCCAGGCCCAGCGGGCTGTTCAGCAGCAGGGTGTCGCAGGCCTGCAGGCGCGCGCGCTCCAGCCATACGCCGGGCACTTCGATGTGCTGGCTGAAGCTGCCGGTTTCAAAGGGCTGCTTGGCGGCTGGCAGGCCCAGCGCGGTGACGTCCCAGCCGATCAGCTCGGCGCCGGGCGCCAGCCTCATGCTCAGGCGGTTTTCGGCCAGGCAGCCGCTGTAGCAGATCGCCTCCAGCGGCAGCCACTCCATGCGCGCGCCCGCTTCCAGTGCCAGACGGGTGCGCTGCAGTGCCGGCTCGCCCGTGGAGCGGTAAAAGCGCGTGGCGCCGGGTGTGGTCACCAGGCCATGTGCGCCCGCACCGACGCTGAATTTCAGGTCCAGCGTGTCGCCACCGACCAGCCCGCCGGGCGGATGCACGATGACGTTGTGGCAAACGGCGTCGCCTTCGGGGTAGAGGCTTTGCAGAATGCGCAAGGGCCCGTCGTGGCGAAAGTGGGCGACCGTCTTCCCGGCTTGCAATGTGTAGTCGAGTGCCAGGGTCGCGTGCCAGGTCATGGGCCGAGTTTAAGGTGCGGGAGAACGGATGGTTGCTATTGTTTTTATAGCTTTTTATGCCCTATTTACAAGGGCTGAAAGCGCTTTTAACTCTAAGTGTTGCCGCCGGCAGCCGTTTTCGGGCTGTGCATCTCGTCTTGCGCGGTTTTGACATGCGCTGCGAGGTGATCCAGCGCTTGCTGCACCTGGTCGACCAGCACCAGGCACAGGTCGCCGGGCCGCAGCCGCGCCAGCGCGGTGTCAATGGCCAGGAACTCGCCGCGGATTTCGTCGATGCGTTGGGTGCGGCTGGCCTTGTTCAGTCCTTCCAGGCCTTCGCGCAGCAGCGCCATCACTTCCCCGTCGGCGCGGCCGCGCTGGGCGGCGTCCTGGTAAAGAATGACCTCGTCAAACGCGGCGCCCAGAATGACGGTCTGGTCGCGGATGTCGCTGTCGCGCCGGTCGCCGGCGCCGCTGATCACCACGCTGCGGCGCTGCCCGGGCGTGACGGGCATGGCGTCCACGGCGGCCACCAGCGCGCGCATGGCGTCGGGGTTGTGGCCGTAGTCGGCAATCACGGTCGCGCCGCGCAAGTCCATCACATTGAAGCGGCCCGGCGCGTTGTGCGC
>VBDL01000405.1 GCA_005884255.1 Betaproteobacteria bacterium
CTGCATCTCGCGCGCGACGGCGAGGCCGGGGATGATGTGCCCGCCGGTACCCGCCGCCATGATCACGAGGTGGCTCATGCGCGCCCCCCCCGCATCAATTGCCGGTTCTCGATATCGACCCGCAGCACGATCGCCAGCGCGATGCAATTGAGCAGAATCGCTGACCCGCCATAGCTCATCAGCGGCAAGGTCAGCCCCTTGGTCGGCAGCACGCCGAGGTTCACGCCCATGTTGATGAAGGCCTGGCCGCCCATCCAGATGCCGATGCCTTGCGCGAACAGACCCGCGAACACGCGGTCCAGCGCGATCGCCTGGCGGCCGATGTGGAACACGCGGCGCGTGAGCCAGAAGAAGGCGACGATCACGCAGGCGACGCCGATGAAGCCGAGCTCTTCGCCGATCACCGCGAGCAGGAAGTCGGTGTGCGCCTCGGGCAGGTAGTGCAGCTTCTCGACGCTGGCGCCGAGCCCCTGGCCGAAGATCTCCCCGCGGCCGAAGGCGATCAGCGAGTGCGTGAGTTGGTAGGCCTTGCCTTGCGCGTACTTCTCGTCCCACGGGTTGAGGTAGGCGAAGATGCGCTCGCGCCGCCATTCGCTGAAGGTGATCATCAGCACGAAGGCGCCGACCAGCACCAAGGTGATGAGCGCGAACATGCGGCCGTTGACACCGCCGAGGAACAGGATGCCCATCGCGATCGCGGCGATCACGAGGAAGGCGCCCATGTCCGGCTCGGCCAGCAGCAGCATGCCGACCACCGCGAGCGCGATGGCCATCGGCGTGACGGCGCGAAAGAAATTCTCCTTCACGTCCATCTTGCGCACCATGTAGCTCGCCGCGTACATCGCGATGCCGAGCTTGGCCAGCTCGCTGGGCTGGAAGTTCATGATGCCGAGCGGAATCCAGCGCCGCGCGCCATAGACGACCTTGCCGACGTGCGGGATCAGCACGATCACCAGCATCAGCAAGGCGGCGACGAAGAGCCACGGCGCGCATTTCTCCCACACGCGCAGCGGAATCTGCACGGTGGCCAGCGCGGCGACGAAGGAGATGGCGATGAACAGCAAGTGGCGCGTGAGGAAATAGGTCGGCGCGTAGCGCGAGAACTTCGGGTTGTCGGGCATCGCGACCGAGGCCGAATAGACCATCACCAGGCCGAGCGCGATCAGGCCGACGGTGACCCAGACGAGCGACGCGTCGAAGCCGAGCCAGCGCGCCGACGCGTTGCCGCCGACGTTGACCCAGTCGCGCACCGGCACGGCGTCGCCCTTGGCCTTCGCACCTTTGCCGAGCAGAGCGACGACGCGCTCGCGCAGACCACCGAGGACGAGCGCGGCGTTCATGCCATCGGCTCCCCGAACTCGTCGGCCAATACCTGCACCGTAGCGACGAAGACCTCGGCGCGGTGCGCATAGTTGCGGAACATGTCGAGGCTCGCGCACGCGGGGCTCAACAGCACCGCATCGCCGTGATGCGCCTGCGCATGACAGGCGCGCACCGCAGCTTCGAGGCTGTCGTAGCGCTCGTGCGGCAGCGCGGCCGGCGCGATGGCCTCCTCGATCACGGCCGCATCGCGGCCGATCAGCGCGACGAAGCGCGCATGCTGCGCCAGCGGGCCGGCCAGCGGCGAGAAGTCCTGGCCCTTGCCGTCGCCGCCGAGGATCACGGTGAGCTTGGCCGGTGCCTTGTCGGCGCCCAGGCCACGCAGCGCGGCGACGGTGGCACCGACGTTGGTGCCCTTGGAGTCGTCGAAGAACTCCACGTCGCCGAGCGTCGCGATGAACTCCACGCGGTGCGGCTCGCCGTGGTATTCACGCAGGCCGTGCAGCATCGGCGCCAGCGGGCAGCCGATCGCCGTGGCCAGCGCCAGCGCGGCGAGCGCGTTGGCCGCGTTGTGGCGGCCGCGGATGCGCAGCGCGTCGGCCGGCATCAGGCGCTGCAGGTGGATCTCTTCTTCCTCATCCTTGCGCCGCTTGATGGTCTCGTCGCTCTCCAGCGCGCGCACCAGCCAGGCCATGCCGTTCTCGACGACGAGGCCGAAGTCGCCGGGGCGCTGCGGCGCGTCGAGGCCGAAGCGCAGGACCTTGCGGTGCACGGCCTTTGCGGGGCGGCCCTTCGCCGTCTTCACCATCACCGGCGCCGGCACCATCGCCTCGACCAGCGGATCGTCGCGGTTGATCACCATCACCGCGTTCGCTCCGTAGATGCGCGCCTTGTCGGCCGCGTAGGCCTGCAGCGTGCCGTGCCAGTCCAGGTGGTCCTGCGTGATGTTGAGCACCACCGCGGCGCTCGGCTCGAAGCCTTGCACGGCGTGCAGCTGGAAGCTGGAGAGCTCCAGCACCCAGACATCGGGCAGGACCTCGAACACCGGCGCCGCTGGGGGCGGGGGTACGAGTTGCAGCGGGGTTTCGGATGCGTCGTCGAGCGCTGCGGGCGTGCTGTCTTCGTCTTCGGCCGGCGCCGCGGCCTCGGCATCGATCGGCTCGGCGGGCGCCTCCTCGATCGGCGCCGTTTCATCGACCTTTGGTTCGACCTGCGGCACCGGCTCCTGGTCGAGCGCCGCGCTCAACGTGTCGAGCATCGTCGGCCCGACATTGCCGGCCACCGCGACGCGCTTGCCGGCGCGCTCGACGAGCAGGCCGGTGAGCATCGTCGTCGTCGTCTTGCCATTGGTCCCGGTGATCGCCAGCACGCGCGGCTCGTAGCCGCGCTCGGCCTTCAGCTCCGCCAGTGCGCGCGCGAACAGGTCGAGCTCGTTCTGCACCGCGATGCCGGTCTGGACGGCGGCGCTCACCACGGGCGCGATGCGTGCATCGTTCGGCCCCAGGCCGGGGCTCTTCAGCACCAGCTGCACGCCGGCGAGCGCATCGGCCGTGAGCCCACCGCCGATCACTTCGGCCGCCGGCACCGATTCGCGCAGTGCCGCGGCCTGCGGCGGCGCCTCGCGCGAATCCCACACGCGGATCTGCCCGGCGCCATGGCGCGCACACCAGCGCGCCATCGCCAGGCCCGACTCGCCGAGGCCGAGGATGAGGATGGAAAGATCCTGCAGGTACTTCATCGCAGTTTCAAGCTCGCCAGGCCGATCAGGCACAGCAGCATCGTGATGATCCAGAAGCGCACGACGACCTGCGTCTCCTTCCAGCCGCTCTTCTCGAAGTGGTGGTGCAGCGGCGCCATCTTCAGGATGCGCCGCCCTTCGCCGTGGCGCTTCTTCGTGTACTTGAAGTAGCTCACCTGCGCCATCACCGACAGCGCCTCGACGACGAAGATGCCGCCCATGATCCCGAGCAGGATCTCCTGGCGCACGATGACGGCGATGGTGCCCAAGGCACCGCCCAGCGCCAGCGCGCCGACGTCGCCCATGAAGACCTGCGCCGGGTGCGCGTTGAACCAGAGGAACGCGAGGCCGGCGCCGGCCATCGCGCCGCAGAAGATCAGCAGCTCGCCGGCACCCGGGATGTAGGGCAGCAGCAGGTAGCGGCTGTACACCGAGCTGCCGACCACGTAGGCGAACACGCCGAGCGCGGAGCCCACCA
>VBDL01000406.1 GCA_005884255.1 Betaproteobacteria bacterium
AGCGTCTTGCCGGCGAACGGGCCGGCGATCAGCTGGCCGAGCTCGAGGACCTTCAGCCCAGCGAGCGCCTGAGTCATGCCGCCCTCTGCTCCAGCAGGAAATTCGCGCCGTCGTATTGCCCCAGTACGTCCACCAGATACGGCAGCGTCTGCTGCAGCGTGTCGTGCAAGGTCCACGGGGGGTTGATGACGAACATGCTGCTGCCCAACAGGCCGAAGCCGCGCTCGTGGGCCTGGCGCACGGTGAGCCGCGCATGCAGCCAGCCGCGCGGCGCCTGCGCATCGGCGGCGGCCTGCAGGCGGTGCGGAAGCTGCGCGCTTTCCACCAGCTGCAACTGCGGGATCCACACCAGGATCACGCATTCGGCGAAGCGCGTCAGCGCCTCGCGCACCGCGGCCAGCACCTTCACGTAATCGGTCTTCAGCTCGTACGACGGGTCGATCAGCAGCACGCCGCGCCGCGACGGCGGCGGCAACTCGCCCTTCAGCGCGGCGAAGCCGTCGCCCTGCGCCACCTGCGTGTTCGGGTGGTGGCCGAGGTAGGCCTGCAGGATGCGGTGGTCGGTGGGGTGCAGCTCATACAGGCGCAGGCGGTCGTCGGGCCGCAGCAGCATCTGCGCGAAGGCCGGCGACCCCGGGTACTGCTTCAGCCCCTCGCCGCCGTTGAAGGCGCGCACCAGCGCCACGTAGTCGGCCAGCGCCGCGGGCACGTCGCCGCGGTTCCACAGCCGCGCGATACCTTCCTCGAACTCGTTGCGCTTGTGGGCATAGCGGCCCTCCAGCGAGTAGCCGCCGGCGCCGGCATGCGTGTCGATGTAGCTGTAGGGCTTGTCTTTCTCGCCCATGCGGCGCAGCACCTGGGCGAGCACCAGGTGCTTGAGCACGTCGGCATGGTTGCCGGCGTGGAAGGCGTGTCGGTAGGCGAGCATGGGCGCACTGTAGCGCCTCGCCGGGCCGCCCCAAGAGGCCGCTCCCCTCGGGGGACCGGCGCGCAGCGCCGTAGGGGGCCAGGTTCACTAGCATGACTGGGATTGGGCCTTCGCGAGCGAGGTTGATGCCGGGCCGCTTAGGCTGCGCGTCATGCCAAGCCTCTTCGACCCCACCCGCATCGGCGACATCGCGCTCGCCAACCGCATCGTGATGGCCCCGCTGACGCGCAACCGCGCCGCCGCCGGCCAGGTGCCTTCGCCGCTCGCCGCCGACTACTACGCGCAGCGCGCGTCGGCCGGCCTGATCATCAGCGAGGCGAGCCAGGTCTGCCCGGAAGGACAGGGCTATCTCGACACGCCGGGCATCCATTCGCCCGAGCAGATCGCCGGCTGGCGCCGCGTCACCGATGCGGTGCATGCGCGCGGTGGCAGGATCGTGATCCAGCTGTGGCACGTCGGGCGCATCTCGCATGTCTCGCTGCAGCCGGGTGGCGCCGCGCCGGTGTCGTCGACCGCACGCATCGCCAATGGCAAGACCTTCACGAAGGACGGCTTCGTGCCGGTGTCCGCGCCACGCGCGCTGCGCCGCGACGAGATCCCCGGCATCGTCGCCGCCTATGGGCGCGCGGCGCGGAACGCCATCGACGCCGGGTTCGACGGCGTCGAGGTGCACGGCGCCAATGGCTACCTGATCGACCAGTTCCTGCGCGACAGCATCAACGACCGCAGCGACGACTACGGCGGCTCCATCGGGAACCGCACCCGTCTGCTGCGGGAGGTGATGCACGCGGTGACGGCCGAGATCGGCGGCAGCCGTACCGGGCTGCGCCTGTCGCCGGTGACGCCGTCCAACGACGCGGGCCAGGACAGCGACGCGCAGGCACTGTTCAACCACGCCGTCGAGCAGCTGGCGCCGCTCGGTCTGGCGTTCCTGCACGTTGTCGAGGGCCAGACCGGTGGTGCGCGCGATGTCGCGCACTTCGATTACGCCGCGCTGCGCACCCGTTTCACCGGCGCGTGGATGGTCAACAACGGCTACTCACGGCAGATGGCGATGGACGTCGTCGCCTCGGGCGTGGCCGAGCTGGTGGCCTTCGGCCGCCCCTTCATCGGCAACCCGGACCTGGTGCGCCGGCTGCGCGAGGACGCGCCATGGAACGCGCTCGACAGCCAGACCTTGTACGGCGGTGGCGCCGAGGGTTACACGGACTACCCGACGCTGGACGCACAGCCGGCTTGAGCGCACCATCGCCGCATGGCAATGCGGCCTGAATTCGCACGCCGCTCCGCCGCGTTGGCCGTGGCGCTGGCCGCGCTCGGCCTCACCGGCTGCGGTGGCGGCATCAGCGTCGGCATTGGCTGCTGCGATGGCTTCGATGACCCGCCCAACGTGAGCCTCGCGGCCAATGTGAGCGCCGCGCATCCCGGCGATGCGATCCGCCTGGTGGCCGCGGCGAGCGACGACTTCGGTGTCGACTTCGTCGCCTTCTACCGCCTCGAGAGCGACGGCAGCGCCACGCGGCTGGGCAGCGACGGCGTCGCGCCCTTCCAGTGGGACGCGGTGATGCCGTCGACCGCGGTCGCCAGCGTGCAGTTCTTTGCCCGCGCCGTCGATGGTGCCGGCCAGGCGAGCGACAGCGCGCTGGTCAGCGTCACGCTGTTGCCTTAGGGCCTGTTCACACTAGGGGTCCGCCATGCTGATGAAGACCACCCCCCTGACCATGGCGCGCCCAGCCGCGCCCGCGGCCGACCTCGCGGATGCCGACGCGCACGCGCGCCTCGCCGCGCAGATCTTCGACCGCGGCTTCCATGCCGTGGCGGCGCGCTTTTCCGGCGGGCTGTCGCGCATCTCGCTGTCACTGGCCTACACCGACTGGGCGCTGCACATGGCGACGCAGCCGGCCAACGCGGGGCGCCTGGCCCTGGCCGCGCAACGCGGTGCCCTGCAGTGGTGGAGCGAGTGCCTGGCCGGCGGCTGCGTGGCGAACATCGAAGGCGACGCGCGCTTCGCCGACCCGGCGTGGCGCGAGTGGCCCTTTGCCCCCATCGCGCACGCCTACCGCGAGGCCGAGACCTGGTGGAGTGACGCCACCACCTTGCGCGGCATGACGCGCCACCACAGCGACGTGACCCGCTTTTGCGCGCGCCAGTGGCTGGACATGCTGAGCCCGAGCAACAGCTGGCTCAGCAACCCGGAGGTGCAGCGGCGCACGCGCGATCGCTGGGGCGCCAACCTGGCCGACGGCTTCGCCAACGCGCTGGACGACTGGCGCGTGCGTCAGGGGCTGACGCCGCTGCAGCCGCGCGAGCATGCCTACGAGCCCGGCGTGGATCTGGCGGTGACGCCGGGCCGCGTCGTGCACCGCAACCAGCTGTGCGAGCTGATCCAGTACGCGCCGCAAACGAGCAAGGTCTTCGCCGAGCCGCTGCTCATCGTGCCGTCGTGGATCCTGAAGTACTACATCCTCGACCTGTCGCCGCACAACTCGCTGGTCAACTGGCTGGTCGGCCAGGGCCACACGGTGTTCATCGTCTCGT
>VBDL01000407.1 GCA_005884255.1 Betaproteobacteria bacterium
TGGTCGGTGGCGTAGCGCGCGAAGCCGCCGCCGACGTGGTCGTGGATGCCGCCGGCGACCAGGTGTTGCAGCGTCGTCGCCAGCATCGTGCGCGCGCCATCGTGGCCCGCGGCGGCCAGCGTCAGCAGGTACTGCAACAGCGGCGCCTGCGGGAACTTCGGCGCACCGCCGAAGCCGCCGTGCACGTCGTCGAAGCGGCGCGCGAACTCGGCCAGCGCCCGCTGGTGCAGCCCGTCGGCCGGCGCCTGCGGCGCGAAGCGGGTGCCGGCGCGCACATGCTCCAGCAGCTGCTGCGCCTGCTCTTCGATCTGCGCGCGGCGCTGCGTCCACGCCTCGCGCACCACGGCCAGCAGCTCGGAGAAGCCGGGCAGGCCCGGCCGCGAACGCGGCGGGAAGTAGGTGCCGCCGAAGAAGGGCTTCAGCTGCGGCGTGAGGAACATGTTCATCGGCCAGCCGCCGTGGCCGCTGATCGCCTGCAGCGCACTCATGTAGACGTGATCGATGTCCGGCAGCTCCTCGCGATCGACCTTGATGGCGACGAAGCCCTCGGCCAGCTGGCGCGCCAGCGCTTCGTCCTCGAAGCTCTCGCGCTCCATCACATGGCACCAGTGGCAGGTGGCGTAGCCCACCGACAGCAAGATGGGCTTGTCCTCCGCGCGCGCCTTGGCGAACGCCTCCTCGCCCCAGGGGTACCAGTCCACCGGGTTGTGTGCGTGCTGCAGCAGGTAGGGGCTGCTTTCGCGCGCGAGGCGATTGACGCTGCGGCCCACCGCACGAGCTGACTACGTCGTGCCCGCGCTGTCAAGCGAAGCGGCAGGGCTTCAACCGAAGATGCTCTCGAGGTCGGCTTCCTCGCTGCCGGCATCGAGGCGCAGGCTTTGCTCGATGTGCCCGAGGTGATGCAGCATCAGGCTCTCGGCGCGGCGCGCATCGCCGCGCTTGATGGCGGCGACGATTTCCTCGTGCTCGTCGGCGCGGCAGCTGGTGGCCGTGGGCGCGTCGTACAGCGAGATGATGAGGCAGGTCAGCGCCGACAGCTCGCGCATCGTGCGCGTCAGCGCCGAGTTGCCGGCGAGCTCGGCCAGCAGCACGTGAAACTCGCCCGACAGGCGCACGATCGCGCGCTTGTCGTCGCGCTTGCGCGCATCGGCCTCGAGTTCGAGATGGCGGCGCAGGCGCTGCTGCTTCACGTCGTCGAGCGTGGCGATGAGGCGCCGCAGCACGCCGGGCTCGATCAGCCGGCGCGCTTCGAACACGTCCTGCGCCTGCTCGATGGTCGGCTTGGCGACGAAGGCGCCGCGTTGCGGGATCAGCTCGATCAGCTGCTCGTGCGCCAGCCGCGCGAACACCTCGCGAATCTTGGCGCGGCTCGCGCCGAAGATGGTGGCCAGACGGTCCTCGCCGAGCTTGGTGCCGGGCGCCAGCCGATGCTCGAGGATGGCCGACGAGATCTTCTCGGCGATCTCCTCGACGCCATGCTCGCGCGCGGGCGCAACGGCTTTGCGGGCGGGGGCTTTGCTCGACATCGCGGGCGATTCTATCGACGCGCCAGCAGGCGAGCGAGGCTCTCGGGCAGGCCCTGATTGGGCTTCTCCGGCGGCGGCGCGAAGCTGCCGCGGCGCGCCGGCGCGGGCGCCAGCGACGCGAGCGTCTGCGCATGGCACACCGCGCTGGACACGCCGTCGACCACCGGCACCGGGATGCGCTGCTTGATCGCGCGCGCCAGGCCGGCCAGCGGCGCGCCGGCGATGACGATCACGTCGGCGCCGTCGTCGTCGATCGCCGATTGGCACAGCGCCTGCAGCGCCTGCGCATGGTCCTCTTGCACACGGCCGATGTCCTGCAGCGGGCGGTCCAGGCAGCGGATGCTCGCCAGCCGGTCGATGAGGCCGTTGGCCTGCACGCATTCGCGGTACCAGGCGGTGATGCGGCGCGAGATGGCGACGATGGAGAAGCGCTTGCCGAGCAGGCAGGCGCTCATCAGCGCCGCTTCGGTGAGGCCGACCACGGGGATGTCCAGCAGCTCGCGCAGGCCGTCGATGCCCGGGTCACCGAACGCGGCGACGATCAGCGCATCGTGCTGCTCGGCATGCTCGGCGGCCAGCGTCGCCGTGGCGTAGGCGCCGATCAGCGACTCGAAGCGCGTCTCGATGTACGCCACGCCGAAGGGCGCGGTGAGCACGCGGATCTCGGTGCCCGGCGCCGCGGCGCGGCGCGCCTCGGCCTCGATCAAGTCAGAGACGCTTTGCGAGATGTTGGGATTGATCAGCAGCAGCTTCATCGCCGGGTCCTCGTCGGTCGTGCGGGCAGCAAGGTGGGCCGGCCCCGGCGCAGGAACTCGCCACGGCCGGCGCGTGGATGGAACTCCCGGCCGTCCCACACGATGTCGCCGCGTGCCAGTGTCAGCGCCGGCCAGGCCTTCACCTCGATGCCTTCGTACGGCGTGTAGTCGACCGCGTGGTGCAGCTGCGCATTGCGGATGGTGCGCGGCGTCGCATCCCACACCACCAGGTCGGCATCGGCGCCGACCGCGATCGTGCCCTTGCGCGGATGCAGGCCGTAGGCCTTGGCCGGGTTGGTGGCGGTGAGCTCGACGAAGCGGTTGATGGTGATGCGGCCATCCAGCACGCCGTGCGAGAACAGCAGCGGCAGGCGCGTCTCGATACCCGGAATGCCGTTCGGGATATGACGGAACGCCACTTCCTCGCCGCCCGGCTTCTTGCCTTCGGGCGCGTCGTAGCGGAACGGCGCGTGGTCCGACGAGAAGACGGTGAAGAGCCCGTCGGCCAGGCCCTGCCAGATCACCTGCTGGTTGTCGCGGTTGCGCGGCGGCGGGCTGCACACGCAGCGCGCGCCTTCGTAGCTGTCGTCCAGCCCGAGGTCCTCGGCGGTGAGGAAGAGGTACTGCGGGCAGGTCTCGGCGAACACGTTCAGGCCGTGCGAGCGCGCCCAGCGGATCTGTTCGACCGCTTCGCGGCCGGACACGTGCACGATGAGGATGGGTACATCGACCAGCTCCGACAGCGCGATCGCGCGGTGCGTGGCCTCGCGCTCGACGAGCATCGGCCGCGCGTGCGCATGAAAGCGC
>VBDL01000408.1:0-3616 GCA_005884255.1 Betaproteobacteria bacterium
GGCATCACTGAGCCATGCCTCGGTGCCGTCACGGTGGCTTGGGTCGGTGCCGTCACCGAGACTGGGGTCGGTGCGGTCACTGAAACTCGGGGCGGTGCCGTCACGGAGACATGACTCGGGGGCGTCACTGAGACCGGGGCCGGCGCTATCACTGAGACGGGGGCAGGCGCCATCACCGAGCCATGGCTCAGTGCCGTCCCCGGAACTTGGCTCGGCGCCGTCCCGTGCCAGGAATGGCCCTCTTCACGATCAGCACGATCAGCGTGGTGGCCCTGCGCATCGGCTGGCACCCAGCCCAGGCTGAGGGCCAGCGCTGCAAAGGCTACGAATGTTCGGGTGGCGGTGCTCACGATGAGCTTCCTTGCCAACACCCCTTTGACACACCAAGCAGCGCTTGAGTTCTCACCCCAGCGTGCAGCCGACTGCCCAAAAAGGAGCCAGCACGCTCCCGCGCTTGGTATCCGATGGTCGGGGTGAAAGGATTCGAACCTTCGACCCACTGGTCCCAAACCAGTTGCGCTACCAGGCTGCGCTACACCCCGACGTGAACGGTTGATTGTACCGGTGAGGGGTGATCACGCGGGCTGCTCGGCAAGAACGACGATGCCATCCTCGTCGGCGACCAGCCAATCACCGGGGCGAATCCACACGCCCTGCACTTGCACCGCCACGTCGCGCTGGCCTTCGTTGCGCTTGTCGGTGGGCAGCGGCATCACGGCCAGCGCCTTGATGCCCACCGCGCACTGCGCGAGCTCGGCCACGTCGCGCACGCAGCCGTCGATCACCACGCCGGCCCAGCCGTTCTTTGCCGCGGCCGCACCCAGGTTGCCGCCGAGCAGCGCGCGGCGCAGCGAGCCGCCGCCGTCGACCACCAGCACGCGGCCTTCGCCCGGCGACGACACCGCCTCGCGCACTGCCGAGTTGTCTTCGAAGCACTTGACGGTGCTCACCGCGCCCGCGAAGCGCTGCGTGCCGCCGAAGTCGCGCCACACCGGCGGCAGCACGCGGAAGGTGCCGTCAACGTCCTTCTTGTGCGCATCGCACAGGTCGCAGGTCGACGCGAGATTCATGCGTTTTCCACTTTCCTGATCGGAGGCTTCACGTCTTCGCGGCGCGGCGGGAGCATCGGCAGATGCTCGCGCGCGGCGTTGAGGATGATCGAGGTCGAGGTCTCGGTGAGGATGCAGAACTTGGTGACCACCGCGTCGAGATGCGCCACGTCGATCACGGCGATCTCGAGGATCCAGCTGTCCTCGCCGGTCACGTTGTAGGCATTCACGACCTCCGGCGTTTGCTGCACGAGTTTCACGACGCGTGCGTACTCGGCGCGGCCCACGCGCATGAAGGCACGGATGCCGTAGCCGAGCGCGCCCAGGTCGACCGTGGCGCGGTAGCCGGTGATCACGCCGCCCGCCTCCAGCTTGCGCACGCGCTCGGCCACCGCAGGCTGGCTCAGGTGCACGCGCCGGCCGAGCTCCGTGAGCGACAACCGCGCATCCGCCTGCAGCTCGGCCAGGATCCGGGTGTCGTAGTGGTCGAGCTCGAGTTGGGGCTTCATGCGCAAAGCGTAGCACTTCATCGGCCTTGAATTTCAAGGCCAAGGGTGCGGACTTCCTTGGTTGCGCCATGGCTGCACCGCGTGCCCTCGCCTACGATCGTCGCCATGTCCAGCACGCTCACCGCCACCGCTTCGCCGCCGCGCCAGGGGCTCGGCACTCTGGTCATTGCCTGCCTCGCCGCCACCTGGCTGATCTGGGGCTCGACCTATCTCGCGATCAAGTTCGCGCTGCCCAGCTTTCCGCCCTTTCTGCAGATGGGCTCGCGCTTCATCACCGCCGGCGTGCTGCTGATGGCGTGGATGCGCCTGGCACGGCGCGCGCCATGGCCCACGCTCGCGCAGTGGCGCAACGCCTTCATCGTCGGCACGCTGATGCTCGGCGGCGGCATGGGCGGCACGGCCTACGCGGAACAAAGCGTCGGATCGGGCCTCGTCGTGGCCTTCATTGCCATCGTGCCGGTGCTGATGGTGGCCCTCAATGCCGCGCTCGGCAGCCATCCAAGCAAGAGCGAGCTGGCCGGCATTGCGGTGGGCGTGGGCGGCGTGCTGCTGCTCACGCAGGGCGCCGGTTTCCGCGCCAGCCCCGTGGGCCTGGCCGCCATTGCGACCGCCTGCGTGACCTGGTGCGTGGGCAGCGTGATGTCGCAGCGCCGCTTCACGCTGGCGCCCGGCGCCGTCGGCTTCGCCAGCGAGATGATCTGCGGCGGGCTGGTGCTGATGCTGCTGGCCGGCTTCGATGGCGAATACGCGAAGCAGGCCGCGCTGTGGCCGCCGCAATCCACGGCCGTGGTGGCGTGGCTTTACCTCGTGGTCGCCGGCTCGCTGATCGCCTTCAACGCCTACATGCTGCTGCTGGCCAAGGCCTCGCCGGCGCTGGCGTCGAGCTACTGCTTCGTCAACCCGGTGATCGCAATGATGCTCGGCATCACGCTCGGCGGCGAGACGATCACCGGCTTCGAATGGCTGGCCGCGGCGGTGGTCGTCTCCGGCGTGGTGCTGCTATTGCGCGGCAAGGGCTGAAAACGCACCGAACAAGGGCGCGGACTCAGAACTCCACCTCGAGTTCATCGATGTCCTCCGGCTCGCGCTGAGCCTCGGCGATCCATTCCTGCATTTCGGGCATCGCCATGACGCGCAGGCAATACTCGATGCAGCGCTTGTCGCTCATGCGCACGTCGTAGGTCTTGAAGCGCGTGACCACCGGCGCGTACATCGCATCGGCCATGCTGCGCTCGCCGAAGAGAAACGGGCCGCCGTAGGTCGCGAGGCAGTCCTTCCAGATCCCGAGCACGCGCTCGATGTCGGCTTGCGCGCGGCTCCAGACCTTGTAGCCCGGGTAGTGGCCTTTGAGGTTCATCGGCAAGGCCGAGCGCAGCGAGACGAAGCCCGAATGCATCTCGCCGCACACCGCGCGGCAATGCGCGCGCGTCGCGCGGTCGGCAGGCAGCAGGCCGGCCTTGGGGCGGATCTCGTGCAGGTACTCGGCAATGGCCAGCGTGTCCCACACCTTGATGCCGTTGTGCGTCAGGCAGGGCACGAGGATCGACGGCGCGAGCAACAGGATCTCGGCGCGCACGCCGGGATCATCGGGCGGCAGCAGCTGCTCGCTGAACTCGAGTCCCGCGAAGCGCGCCAGCAGCCAGCCGCGCAGCGACCACGACGAGTAGTTCTTGCTGGTGAGGGTGAGCGTGGCCTGGGTCATCGCGAGCGCTCCTGCGTTGGCAGTGGCTCGTCGCAAGCGCTATGCCAGCGGCATGGTCCGCAACTTGCCTTTCCCTGCGAAAGCACACTGCAGGAGCGAGGATGCTGTACCAGGCCTACCAGGCGCACTCAGACCTGCTCGCACCCGCTCAGATCGCGGCCGCCGCGGCGGCCTCGTGGCTGACGCACGGCGCCTTCGGCCTGCAGGCGCCGGCGCTGCGCCGCCTCGCCGCCGGCTGGGAAGTGTTCTCGCGAGCGCGGCTGACGCATGAGCGCCCGCCGTTCGACATCCGCTGCGTGGAGGTCGACGGCCGCGAGTTGCGCGTGCGCGAGCGCGTCGTGCACGCGACGCCCTTT
>VBDL01000408.1:3650-4709 GCA_005884255.1 Betaproteobacteria bacterium
CGCAGGGTCTGCCCAAGGTGCTGATCACCGCACCGCTGTCGGGCCACTTCGCAACGCTGCTGCGCGACACGGTGCGCACCATGCTGGCCGACCACGACGTCTACATCACCGACTGGCACAACGCGCGCCACGTGCCGCTGTCGGAAGGCCCGTTCGGACTCGACCACTATGTCGAGCATCTGATCCACTTCATCGAGCGGCTCGGCGCCGGCACGCACCTGGTCGCGGTGTGCCAGCCCTGCGTGCCGGTGCTCGCCGCGGTGGCACTGATGGCCGCCAACAAGCATCCGGCGCAGCCACGGAGCATGACGCTGATGGCCGGCCCGATCGATTGCCGCGTCAACCCGACGAAGGTCAACGAGCTCGCCACCAGCCGCGACATCGACTGGTTCGAGCGCCACCTGATCGCCCACGTGCCGCTGCGCTTTCCGGGCGCGCTGCGCCGCGTCTATCCCGGCTTCCTGCAGCTCTCGGCCTTTCTGAGCATGAACCTCGAGCGCCATCTCAAGGCCTTCGGCGACCTGTACGCGCATGTGGCCGACGGCGACCACGAACGCGCCCGCATCACGCGCGAGTTCTACGACGAGTACTTCGCCGTCAACGACCTGCCCGCCGAGTTCTACCTCGAGACCGTCAAGCTCGTGTTCCAGGACTTCGCGCTCGCCAAGGGCGAGCTCAGCGTGCGCGGCGAGCGCGTGGACACGAGCGCCATCCGCCGCACGGCGCTGTTCACCGTGGAGGGCGAGCGCGACGACATCTGCGCCATCGGCCAGACGGTGGCTGCGCACGACCTGTGCAGCGGCCTGGCACCCTACATGAAGCAGCACCACGTTCAGCTCGGCGTCGGCCACTACGGCGTGTTCAGCGGCCGCCGCTGGCAGCAGCAGATCTACCCGCGCTTGCGCGAGATGATCTACGGCTGCTGACGCTTGCGCGCTGCGTCGCGGATCGCGCTCAGCGTCGAGCGGCTGGTGCTGACGTCGGCATCGAGCCGCAGGTGCAGCAGCGTCGGCTGCGTGCGCTCCAGCGCCGCCTGCAGCGCCGGCTCGAACTGCGCGG
>VBDL01000409.1 GCA_005884255.1 Betaproteobacteria bacterium
TGGCGCAGCCGGTCTGCGACAAATGCATGCCGCTGCGTCGCTGGTCCAGCCCCGCGCTCCAGTTCTGCGGCCAGCCGCTGGGGGTGGCCGGCACCAACGACAACGCGCTGTCGCTCAACACGACGCGCAGCGTGATTGCCAAATTCCGCTGCGGAGCGCCCGAGTAGAGACGAATGGGGCGCCGAGCCGGCGTCACCGTTCCCTCTTCGCCGGCACCTTGCCCCCCGCCTTGCGCGCCTTCGACAGGCCGATCGCGATGGCCTGCTTGCGGCTCGCCACCGGCTTGCCGGACTTGCCGCTCTTCAGTTCGCCGCGCTTTTGCTCGTGCATCGCCTGGCCCACTTTCTCCTGGGCCTTCTTGCCGTATCTGGTCATGTGATCTCCAATACCAAAGTCCCAACAAACTCGCCGGGGCAAGCGCCGTGCCCAAGCGCCGCACCGTCTCTCACCACCGGGTCGCCAAGACGCTGGCGCTTGCGCTGCTGCTGTTGCTGGTCGTCGGCAGCGCGGCGGCGCAGGCCGTGAAGTTCGATGCCGATGAGCGCGAGCGTGTGGCAACGCTCGGCCCGTGGCCGCCGCCGGCGAAAGTGGACCCGAGCAACCGCGTGTCCGGCCAGCCGGCCGCGATCGCGCTCGGCGAGCGCCTGTTCAGCACCGCAAGCCTGTCGGGCGTGGGCGGCTTGCGCTGCGCGAGCTGCCACGAGCAGTGGCGCGGCTTCGTCGATGGTCGCACCACCGGCCTCGGCGCCGAACCCGGCGCGCGCAATACCCTGCCGCTGCGCAACGTCGCGCTACAGCGCTGGTTCGGCTGGGACGGCGCGAACGACAGCCTGTGGGCGCAGAGCGTGCGCCCGATGCTTGACCCGCGCGAGATGAAGTCCAGCCCCGCGCGCGTGGCCGCGGTGATGCGCGGCGACGCCGATCTGTCGGCCGGCTACGCCAAGGCCTTCGGCGCGCCGCAGCCTTCCGACGACGAGGCGCTGCTGGTCGACGTCGGCAAGGCACTGGCGGCGTACCAGGAGACGCTCGTCAGCGCGCGCACGCCGTTCGATGCCTTCCGCGATGCGCTGGCCAAGGGCGATGCGCGCGATGCGGCGCCATACCCTGCGGCCGCGCAGCGCGGCCTGCGTGTCTTCGTCGGCAAGGGCCAGTGCATCGCCTGCCACGCCGGGCCGAACTTCAGCGACGGCGCCTTCCATCGCTCCAGCATCGCGTCGCGCGGGCCCGAGGGAGAGCCGGACACCGGTCGCCAGCACGGGCTGCAATCGCTGCTGGCCAGCCGCTTCAACCTGCTCGGCCGCTACAGCGACGACGCCACGCGCGCGACCGCCGCACACACGCGGCAGGCGGCGGCAGACGCGTCGGCGGTCGTCGGGCTCTTCCGCACGCCGAGCCTGCGCGAGGTGGCGGCCACCGGCCCCTACATGCACGACGGCAGCGTGGAGAACCTGTGTGATGCGCTGAGGCCGCACGCCGAGGGCGGGGTCGAGCTGTCGCGGAGCGATCGCGTCGATGTGGTCGCTTTCCTGCGCACCCTCGGTGTCGAGGCGCGACCACCGTACGTCGACGAGCGCGTGTTTCTCTGTAGATAGCCCCGTGAGCGCCGGGCCGCCCCAAGCCACGGGGCCGTCCCCTCGGGGGACCGGCTGCGTATTCCGCGGCCCAGGGGTGCACATGAACGTGGAATCCCCGTGACACCGTCGGGGACGCGAAGCGGCTAGCATCGTCGGCAACGAACGAGGAGCTTCCTTCATGCAATTGCGCCTGACCGTCAACGGCCGCGCGGTGGACACCGACGTCGAGCCGCACACCTTGCTGATCGATCTGCTGCGCGGGCCGCTGGGCCTGACCGGCACGCACAGCGGCTGCGACACCAGCCAGTGCGGCTGCTGCACGGTGCTGGTCGACGGCGACTCGGTGAAGAGCTGCTCGATGCTGGCGGTGCAGGCGCAGGGGCGCTCGGTCACCACCGTCGAAGGCCTGGCCAAGGCCGACGGCACGCTGCACCCGGTGCAAGAGGCCTTCATCGCCTGCCACGGCCTGCAATGCGGCTTCTGCACGCCGGGGATGATGATGAGCGCCACCTGCCTGTTGCAGCACAACCCGAAGCCAACGGACGAAGAGATCGTCCAGGCGCTGGAAGGCAACCTGTGCCGCTGCACCGGCTACGTCAACATCGTCGCCGCGGTGAAGCAGGCGGCCGACGCGATGCAGGGAGCGAAGGCATGAGCGCTACCACCGTCGAAGCCGGCCGCTACGGCAGCGGCCATGTGGTGCGCCGCATCGAGGACCCGGCGCTGGTCGCCGGCCAGGGCCAGTATGCGGACGACGTGTCGCTGCCGGGCCAGACCCATCTCGCGTTCCTGCGCTCGCCGTATGCGCACGCGCGCATCAACTCCATCGACACCTCCAGCGCCGACGGCATGCCCGGCGTGCTCGCGGTCTATACGGGCGAAGCCTTGGTGACGGCCGGCGTCAAGCCGATGGGCGGCCCCGGCTTTGCGCGGCCCGATGGCAGCCCCGGCGCGACGGCGCCGCGCCGTGCGCTGGCGCACGAGGTGGTGCGCTTCGTCGGCGAGGCGGTGGTCGCGGTCGTCGCTGAAAGCCGCGAGGCCGCGCGCGCCGCGGCCGATGCGGTGTGGGTCGACTATGAAGAGCTGCCCGCGGTGGTCGACACCATTGCCGCGACGAAGCCCGGCGCGCCAGTGCTGTGCGTGGAGGCGCCGGACAACATCGCCGCCGAGATGCGCCACGGCGATGCGAAGGCCGCGGCCGCCGCGTTCGCCAGCGCGGCGCACACCGTGTCGCTGGACATCGAGAACCAGCGCCTCGCGCCGAGCCCGATGGAGCCGCGCGCCGTGCTTGCCGCATGGGACAAGGAGACCCAGCGCCTCACCGTGCGCATCAGCAGCCAGATGCCCACCGCGGTGCGCGGCGGCCTGTGCGAGTCGATCCCCGGCCTCACGCCGGACAACGTGCGCGTGCTCGTCGGCGATGTCGGCGGCGGGTTCGGCATGAAGACCGGCCTGTATCCGGAAGACATCGCCATCGCCTATGCGGCGAAGGAGCTGAAGCGCCCGGTGAAGTGGCATGCCGAGCGGATGGAGGAATTCCTCTCCGCGATCCACGGCCGCGACGTCGTGAGCCGCGCCGAGATGGCGCTCGATGCGAACGGCAAGGTGCTGGCGCTGCGCGTGAAGTCGCTGGCCAATGTCGGTGCGTATGCCACCGGCGTCGGCGTCGCGATCCAGGTGCTGATCGGGCCGTGGGTCACGACCAGCATCTACGACATCGCGACCATCGACCTGCAGTTCACCGCGGTGATGAGCAACCGCGCG
>VBDL01000412.1 GCA_005884255.1 Betaproteobacteria bacterium
CGGAAGTCGTGCCCCTGAAGGCGCTGGCGGAGATGGACCTGTACCTTCCGCGGCCCTACAACGTCGTGCGCCGCCTGGTCGACGAAGCCTTCATGGCCGCCGGCATGGTGCCGCGCGTGCTGGCCGAGATCGAGTCGGCCAGCACGCTCGGCGCCGTCATCGCCGACGGGCTGGGCATGAGCATCCTGCCCGCCTCGATGGCACGCGAGGTGGTGCAGGCCGGCAGCGCGTGGCAGTCGCGCATCGTCGAGCCGGTGATCGAGGCGCCGCTCGCGCTGTGCCAGTCCGACCACCTGCCGCTGTCCGAGCCGGCGCAGGCCGTCAAGGAGATCCTGCTCGAGCTGGTGGCCGCGATGCCTGGCAGCCTGATGGCTTCGTCATAAGGCACCCTTATCTAGGCACACCCAATCCGTCTTGGCGCTTGCGCCCATCCGCCGATACCTTTGCGGCGTGGACCAGCAGCAGATCAAGGCCTTCATCGACGCCATGGCGGCGTCGGACCTCACCGAGATGGAGTTCAGCCAGGACGGCTGGACGCTGCGCCTCGTGCGCCGGGGCGCGGCGGTCCGCGTCGCTGCAGCGGCTGATGCACGGGCGCCCGTTGCTCCAAAGGGTGCGCCCGCGTCCGAAGCGCCGGCCGCGCCGCGCGCCGCGAACGAATTGACGGCGCCGCTGTTCGGCGTCGTGCACCTTCAGCGATCGCCCGGCGAGCCGCCCTTCGTCACCGCGGGACAGACGGTCGCCGCAGGCCAGACGCTGTGCGTGATCGAGGCGATGAAGGTCTTCAACGAAGTACACGCCGAGCGCGATGGCACCGTGGCCGCCGTGCTGGTGACATCGGGACAGGAAGTCGAAGCAGGGCAACCCTTGCTTCGCTTCGAGTGAGGTGACTGTGTTCGACAGTGTCCTCATCGCGAATCGCGGCGAGATCGCCTTGCGCATCCTGCGCGCCTGTCATGGCCTCGGTCTGCGCACGGTGGCCGTGCATTCCGAGGCCGATCGCGACGCGCCGTACGTGCGGCAAGCCGACCAGGCGCTGTGCATCGGACCGGCGTCACCGGGCCTGAGCTACCTGAATCAGGCCGCGCTCCTCGCTGCGGCCAAGGTCAGCGGCGCGCAGGCCATCCACCCCGGCTACGGGTTCCTCTCCGAGAACGCCGGCTTCGTCGACCAGGTCGAGCGCGCCGGCCTGACCTTCATCGGCCCGAGCGCCGAGTGCATCCGCACGATGGGCGACAAGGTCGCCGCCAAACGCGCGATGCGCGCGGCCGGCGTGCCCTGCGTGCCCGGGCCTGACCGCTCGCTGCCCGAGGAGCCGGCAGCCGTGCGGCGAATAGCACGCGAGATCGGCTACCCGGTGATCGTCAAGGCGGCGGGCGGCGGCGGCGGCCGCGGCATGCGCGTGGTGCAGCAGGAGTCGGCCCTGCTCGACGCGCTGGCGCTGACGCGCGAAGAGGCGCGGCGCGCCTTCGCCAACCCGGAGGTCTACATCGAGAAGTTCCTGCTGCACCCGCGCCATGTCGAGATCCAGGTGCTCGCCGACAGCCACGGCCAGGCGATCTGGCTCGGCAGCCGCGACTGCTCGCTGCAGCGCCGCCACCAGAAGGTGCTCGAGGAAGCGCCGGCGCCGCACATCGACCCCGCGCTGATCGCGCAGGTCGGCGAGCGTTGCGCCGCGGCGTGCCGCCAGATCGGCTACTGCGGCGTCGGCACCTTCGAATTCCTCTACGAGAACGGCGCGTTCTACTTCATCGAGATGAACACGCGGCTGCAGGTCGAGCATCCGGTGACGGAGATGACGTCGGGCATCGACATCGTGCAACAGCAGATCCGCGTCGCGCGCGGCGAGCGGCTGGCGATCGCACAGGCCGACGTGACCTGCAGCGGCCATGCGCTCGAGTGCCGCATCAATGCCGAAGACCCGCGCACCTTCGCTCCTTCGCCCGGGCGCATCAGCGAATGGCACCTGCCCGGCGGCTGGGGCGTGCGGGTGGACAGCCACGCGGGCGCGGGCTATCGCGTGCCGCCGTACTACGACTCGATGGTCGCGAAGCTGATCGTGCACGGCACCAGCCGCGACGATGCGCTGGTGCGCCTGCGGCAGGCGCTGTCGGAGATGCACATCGGCGGCATCTCGACCAACCTGCCGCTGCATCGCGCAATCGTTCGCGACGAGGCCTTCGCAGCGGGCGGGGTCGATATTCACCATCTCGAGCGATGGCTGGCGCAAGGAGTGCGGACATGACCAAGGATGAAGCCACCTTCAGCGTGCTCGGCACGACGGCCGCCTTGTTCGAAGCCCCCGGCCCGATGACGCTCGCCGCTCAACAGCGCATCTGGGCGCTGGCCCGCGAAGCGCAGACCTGGCCCGAAGTGCGAGAGGCCGTGCCGGGCATGAACAACCTGATGCTCACCTTCGTGCGCCCGCCGCGGCACCTCGGTGCGCTCGAGGCGCGACTGCGTGACGAATGGGAACGTGCCGAGCCGCTGCAACTCCAAGGAAGCGTGATCGAGCTGCCGGTTGTCTATGGCGGTAGCGGCGGCCCGCACATGGCCGACGTGGTCGCGCACACGGGGCTGACCATCGACGAGGTGGTCGAGCTGCACAGCTCACCGCTCTATCCGGTGTACGCGCTCGGCAGCCATCCGGGCTACTGCTATCTCGGTGGCATGGACCCGCGCATTGCCACGCCGCGGCGCAAGGTGCCGGTGCTGAGCATTCCGGGAGGCGCAGTCTCGATCGGCGGCGCTCAGACCGGCGTGTCGGCATCGGCGGGCCCGAGCGGCTGGAACACGATCGGCAGCACCGACATGTGCTTCTTCGATCCGGCACGCGATCCGCCGGCGCTGCTGCAGCCGGGAGACAGCATTCGCTTTCGCGTCGAGAAAGTGATCCGATGATCGAGATCCTCTCCAGCAGCGCGCTGGCCACCGTTCAGGACCTGGGTCGCGAAGGCGGGCTGCGCTGGGGCGTCGGTACATCGGGCGCGATGGACCCGTTGGCGCTCGCCGCAGGCAACCTGCTGCTCGGCAACGAGGAGT
>VBDL01000413.1 GCA_005884255.1 Betaproteobacteria bacterium
TTCGCCTCACCTTCGCGCGCCGCGGCCTGCATCTTCAACCGCAGCATGCCGGGCTTCTCGGCGATCGCCGCGACCTCGATGATGCGGTAGTCGCCTTCAGCGACCTTCTTCTTGTCCGAGCTGTTGCTCGAGCCGCGCAGCGAATCGGACAAGCTGCCGATCGACTCCGAGGCGGCACTCGAGGCCGATGATGCCAGGCTGTCTGCGCTGGCGGGCATCACGGTGGCGATGCCGAGCGCGATGGCGCAGGCAAGCCGTGTGTAAGCAAAGGTCATCGAGACTCCCAACGATGCGGTGCCCGCGAGCATAGCGTGCCGCCGGCACAAGCCCCTGCTGCGGCATCTACGAATACCGCGGGTCGCCGCGACAAGTGCACACTGCGCGCGCCTCGACTCTCCCCCCGCACTGCCATGAACGCGAAGCCGATCTACAAGTCGCTGTACTTCCAGGTCATCGTCGCCATCGTCATTGGCGTGCTGCTCGGGCACTTCGCGCCGAACACCGGCGAGACGATGAAGCCGCTGGGCGATGGCTTCATCAAGCTCATCAAGATGATGATTGCGCCGATCATCTTCTGCACCGTGGTGGTGGGCATCGCCGGCATGGAAGACATGAAGAAGGTCGGCAAGACCGGCGGCCTCGCGCTGCTGTACTTCGAGGTGGTGAGCACGCTGGCGCTGATCGTCGGCCTGATCATCGTGAACTTCGTGCAGCCGGGCAGCGGCATGAACGTCGACCCGCACACGCTCGACACCAAGGGCATCGCCGCCTACACCGGGCCCGGCAAGATGCAGAGCACCACCGAGTTCCTGCTGAACGTGATTCCGTCGACGGTGTTCGACGCCTTCGCCAAGGGCGAGATCCTGCAGGTGCTGCTGTTCGCGGTGCTGTTCGGCTTTGCGCTGCACAAGTTCGGCGGCCGCGGCACGCTGGTGTTCGATTTCATCGAGAAGAGCTCGCACGTGCTGTTCGCGATCGTCGGCTTCATCATGAAGCTGGCGCCGATCGGCGCATTCGGCGCGATGGCCTTCACCATCGGCAAGTACGGCGTGGGCTCGCTGTGGTCGCTTGGCAAGCTGATGGGCACCTTCTACGCCACCTGCCTGGTGTTCATCTTCGTCGTGCTCGGCGCGATCGCAAGGGCGCACGGCTTCTCGATCTGGAAGTTCATCAAGTACATCAAGGAAGAGCTGCTGATCGTGCTGGGCACGTCGTCGAGCGAATCGGTGCTGCCGCGCATGATGGCCAAGATGGAGAACCTGGGCGCGCGCAAGTCGGTGGTCGGCCTCGTGATCCCCACCGGCTATTCGTTCAACCTCGATGGCACGTCGATCTACCTGACGATGGCGGCGGTGTTCATCGCGCAGGCCACCAACACGCCGATGACGCTGCTGCAGCAGCTCACGCTGCTCGCGGTGCTGCTGCTCACGTCCAAGGGTGCGGCCGGCGTCACCGGCAGCGGCTTCATCGTGCTGGCGGCGACTCTCTCGGCAGTCGGCGGCGTGCCGGTGGCCGGGCTGGCGCTGATCCTCGGCATCGACCGCTTCATGTCGGAAGCCCGCGCGCTGACCAACCTCATCGGCAACGGCGTCGCAACCATCGTCGTCGCGAAGTGGACGAAGGATCTCGACACGCAGCGGCTGCGGCGCCAGCTCGACGGCGAAACACAAGCCGACGCCGAGGAGCCGGAGCTGGTGCTCGACCGGCGCGACGAGCACATGCCGGCCGAGCCGGTGCAAGGTTAGAGGTTGCGCCACCAAGCGGACACCGCGGATCCGGCTCCGCCGGTCCGCCGGTGTCGCCCCCTCGAGGGGGCGGCCGAAGGCCGTAGGGGGTGGGTCATTTCAGCACGATGGTCTCGACCGATTCCGAGATCATCACGTCGGCGTGGCCCTTGAGGATCTCGTCGAAGATGGTGACGTTGTCGTTGTAGACGATGACCTTGGCCTGCGGCAGGTTGGCGCGCACGAAGCGCTCGTTGCTGCCGCCGGGGTTGGTGATCACGGTGACGCTGGGCCTGTTGATGTCGGCCACGGTCTGGAACTTGGCGGCGTTCTCGCACTTGGTGATCGGCGCCTTGCCGTTGACCATGTAGGCCATCGTGAAGCCGGCGCGCTTGGCGCGCTCGGTGTTCACCGAGATGCCGCCGACGCCGATGTCGCACTTCTCGACGAAGTCGTCCATCAGCTTGGGCCAGCTGGTCTTCACCATCTCGACCTGCACGCCCAATGCCTTGGCGGCCGATTGCGCGAGGTCGATGTCGATGCCTTCGTAGCTGCCGTCGGGCTTGGCCAGCGAGAACGGCCGGTAGTCGCCCGGCGTGCACACGCGCAGCTTGCCGGCCTTGATCACCTCGTCGAGGCGCGACGTGCCTTGCTGCGCGAGCGCCGCGTGGCTGAGGCACAGGCCCGCGAGCGAGAGCGCGGTGGCGAGAAACTTCTTCATCGTCGATGTCCTTGGTGTCGTGATTCGTCAGTGCGAGGCGCGAGCATGCGCCACCGCGGCCGCGAGGTCACGCCACGCCGGGCCCTCCGGTGCGAAACGCGCGCGTCGCGATCACTGCACGAAGCGATTGCCGCGCGACAGCATCGTCAGCTCGACCCAGCTGCTGCCGTGATGGCGCGCGGGCGAGAACTGCAGCGAGTAGCCGCCGAGCTCGAGGCGCCCGAGCGACCCCATCGCCTGCAGGATGCCTTCGCGCGTCGGCTGCGGGCCTGCCTTCTTCAGCGCGGCAACCAACGCGTGCGCGGCGATGCACGATTCGAGCGAGGTGTAGTTCAGCTTGGCGCCGTTGAGCGCGTGCAGCGCGTCTGCGCATTCCTTGACCAGCGGGATCGACACCTGGTTCGCCGCCCGCGGCGACGGGATCACCTGCGCCACCATCGTGCCGCGGGCCAGCGGCCCGACCGACTCGGCCAGCTCGTCGGGGTTGACGAAGGACAGCGCCGCCACCGGCATCGGCGTGCCCTTGTCGTTGGCGGCCTTGAGCACATCGCGCACGGCGCCGTACTGCGTGGTCGCGAGCACATAGTGCGGCGCGGCCTTCAGCAAGGCATCGATGGCCGCCGCATCGACCGGCGCGCCGCGCTTGACGGCCACGCCCTGCGCACGCTTGAGTGCCTGCAGCGTGTCGTCGACGGTGAGCAGCGGCGTCGTCTCGATCTTCGACAGCGCGCCACCGGCACCGATCGCGAGCGCAACGGCAGCCATCGAGACGTTGTCGGGCGCTTCCCACAGCGTGTAGCCGTCGTATTCGCCGAACGCGTACCAGAATCCGTGCAGCTTGCCTTCGCGAAGAACAGCACGTTGCTGCGCGCCACCAGCGGCAGCGAATCGACGCTGTTGGTCGCCGAGTTGTAGCCGAACAGCACCAGCGCGCCGTGCTGGCCGAGCAGCTGCTGCGTGTTCTCGAGCGCGCGTTCGCGGCTGTTGGCGTTGTCCAGCGTCACCAGCTTCACGCGCCGGCCGCCCAGCGCATTGCCGGCGTTCGCCTTCGCGAACACCGCGAGCGCGCCGTCGCGCATGTCGCGGCCGATGTCGGCATTGGCGCCGCTGAGCGCCACCGACTGGCCGATCACGATCTCCTGCGCGCCCGCGGAAGCGGCCGCGGCCAGGGCGAGCACCAACACTGCCAGAAACCTTCGCATCGCTTGTCCCCTTTCGGCGGGCATCGCATTGCGCCCGTCCGGGTCGAAATGTCGAAGGCTTCGGGGTCAGGGGCTCTTGACCTGGGTCACTTTTTCAGCGCGGCGGGGCAGCGAAGCGGGACTTGTTCACGTGCCGGGCGGCCGATAGGCGACCGCCTTCGCACGACCCAGGGCGTCCAGCGTCTCGTCGACGGTGATCAGCGGCGTCGTCTCGATCTTCGACAGCGCGCCACCGGCGCCGATCGCGAGCGCGACGGCGGCCATCGAGACGTTGTCGGGCGCCTCCCAGAGGGTGTATCCGTCGTACTCGCCGAACGCGTACCAGAAGCCTTGCAGCTTCCCGCCGACGGACTCGATGTACTTGCGTGCCGCCTCGCGGCGGTCTTCGGGCTTCTTCATCAATCGAGCCCAGGTTTCAGGCGTATAGCTGAAGCGCGTGAGATAGAGGGCCATGGTCGGAGCCTCCTTTCGCCCGCCACCGGCTTGTGGGGCGGCGGGGAAATTGTGCGCCTGTCAGGGCCTTCGATGTGCAAATTCAGTGCGCCGCGCGAGCGCGCGTCACCGCGGCCTCGAGGTCGCGCCACGCCGGCTTGTCCGGTGCGAAGCGCTGGCGCATGTAGGCGGCCAGTTCGGCGATCTGCGTGTCGTCCAGCGCATCGCGGTAGGCCGGCATGAAGCCGATGTCGCGCGTGGCCGGCTCGCGGATGCCGTCGAGGATCACGCGCAGCAGGTTGTCGGGGCGCGCGCTGTGCAGGTTGCTGTTCAGCGCCAGCGGCAAGTTGGGGCCGAGCGTCATCGGGCCGTTGCCGTCGTGGTGGCAGGCACCGCACGCGGACTCGAACATGCGTTGCGCGGCATTCGGCGCGATGGCGGCGGCGCGGCCTTGCGCGAGCACACGCTGCGCGGCGGCCTCGTCCTGCGCAGTG
>VBDL01000414.1 GCA_005884255.1 Betaproteobacteria bacterium
ACTACGTGTTCCCCAACGGCCGCCGCGTGCACACCACCTACTGGCGCTGCTGCAAGTCCAGCGGCGCCATGGCGCTGGAAGAGCTGCCGGAGGTCGCCGTGCAGTTGACGGGCGAGCGCGAGATCTCGGTGCAGCTGCACGGGCCGGGCACCGCGACCTTGCCGCTGCCCGACGGCGAGGTTCGCCTCGAGCAGATCACGCGCTACCCGTTCGATGGTGAGGTCAGCTTGCGCGTGTGGCCAGCGCGCCCAGTGGAGTTCACGCTGCGCGTGCGCGTCCCGTCGTGGGCGCTCGGCGCGAGCGCGCGGCTGAACGGATCGGCGCTGGACGCAGCGGTGGAGCCCGGCACCTACCTTGCATGCACCCGCGCATGGCAGGCCGGCGACGAACTCACGCTCAACTTCCCGATGCAGGTGCAGCTGCACCGCCGCGCGAGCCGCAACGTGCAGGAGTCGCGCGCGCCCGATGGCTCGCCGGTGCGGCAGGAGGTGCTGCACTTCGACTACGCGGCCGTGACGCGCGGGCCGCTGGTCTATGCCACCGAGCTGATCGATGGCTTCAAGACCGAGGAGAGCTTGCGCCTGCCCGAACAGCCGCTGTCGCAATGGCTGCAGGTCGTCGACGACGATGCGCTTCGCATGTCGCCGCTCGGCCGCGACGCGCTGACCTTCCAGCCGTACTACCGCGCTGGCGGCCGGGAGCACGGCGCCTGGCGCCTCACGTGGATGTCCGTGGCGCCGCCGCGCACGCTGCCTTTCACCGAAGAGCCGCCGCAGGACTGACGCGCTCTTTCTTCACCCAAGCGAACTTCCATCATGTCCACCTCTTCGCAAGGCCCGCTCGGCGGCGTCAAGGTGCTCGACCTGAGCGCCTACATCGCGGGGCCGTACGGCTGCACGCTGCTGGCCGACCAGGGCGCCGAGGTCATCAAGGTCGAGCCGCCCGACGGCGACAACCTGCGCACCTATCCGTCGACGCTGCAGGCCGAGAGCCGCGCCTTCATCGGCGTGAATCGCAGCAAGCGCGGCATCGTGCCCGACCTCAAGCGCCCCGCGGGCCTGGCGCTGCTGCTGAGGCTGGTGCGCAACGCCGACGTGCTGGTGCACAACTTCCGCCCCGGCGTGCCCAAGCGCCTGGGCATCGACTTCGACACGCTCAGCACGCTCAACCCGCGCCTCGTCTACTGCGCCGTCACCGGCTATGGCGAGAGCGGCCCGATGAAGGACAAGGCCGGCTACGACCAGGTGCTGCAGACGCTGACCGGCATGTGCAGCCTGCAGGGCAAGCGCGGCGGCGCGCCGGAAATCATCTACGGCTCGGTGGTCGACTACTACGCCGCCGCGCTGGTGGCGGGCGGCGTGGCCTCGGCGCTCTACGAGCGCGAGCGCAGCGGGCTCGGCCAGTACGTGGGCGTGTCGCTGCTGCGCAGCGCGCTCACGATGCAATCGGCACGGCTGGTGTGGGCCGGCGGCGAGCCGCTGGACATCGGCCGCGACATGCGGTCGGGCGGCGTCACCGGCATCCACCCGGCACGCGACGGCCACCTCTACATCTCGGCCAACACGCCGCGCTTCTGGAAGGCCCTGTGCGAGAAGACGGGCCTGGCCGAACTCGCCGGCGACGCGCGCTACGACACGGTGCGCAAGCGCGCGCAGCATGCGGCCGAGATCGTGCCGCGGCTGCATGCCGCGCTCGCGGCGCGCAGCGCGCTCGAGTGGGAGGCCGTGTTCGGCGACGACGTGCCCTGCGCCGCGGCACGCCGCGTCGAGGACATGTTCGATCACCCGCAGGTGCTGGCCGAAGAGATGATCGGCACCATCGAGCATGCGGTGATCGGCCCGTACCGCGGTGTGACGCGTGCGATCAAGTTCGGGCGCACGCCCGGTCCGGCCCCATTCGCGGCGCCATCGCTGGGCCAGCACTCCGAGGCCGTGGCGGCTCAGGGCGGCTGCTCCGCCGCCGAGGTGCAAGGCCTGAGAGACAGCGGCGCGCTGCGCTGACGCTGGGGGGGTGTTCGGCCCGCCTACACTGGCGGCAATGCGCATCGAAGACATCCGCCAGCGGCTGCGTGCCTGCGGCGCCAAACCCGGCCACGAGCAGCGTGTGCTGCGCCTGTGGGCGCAGGCGCTGCCGCAGGACAGCGGACGCCGCCGGCCCGAGGATTTCCTGCCTCAGCCCTTGCGTGAGGCCCTGCCTGCGTTGGTGGAGGAATTGGCCTCGCTCGCGCGGCTGCGCTCCGAGCACCCGGGCGAGGACGGCTCGGCGCGCCTGCTCGTCGAGCTGGCCGATGGCCAGACGGTGGAGAGCGTGCTGCTGCCGCGCGATGGCTTGTGCGTGTCGACGCAGGTCGGCTGCGCGGTCGGCTGCGTGTTCTGCATGACGGGCCGCGACGGCCTGCTGCGCCAGGTCGGCAGCGCCGAGATCGTCGCGCAGGTGGCGCTGGCGCGCTCGCGCCGCGCGGTGAAGAAGGTCGTGTTCATGGGCATGGGCGAGCCGGCGCACAACCTCGACAACGTGCTCGAGGCGATCGAGCTGCTCGGCACCGCGGGCGGCATCGGCCACAAGAACCTGGTGTTCTCCACCGTCGGCGACCAGCGCGTGTTCGAGCGGCTGCCGCAGGGGCCGGTGAAGCCGGCGCTGGCGCTGTCGCTGCATACGACGAAGGCGGAGTTGCGCGCGCAACTGCTGCCGCGCGCGCCGCGCATCGATCCCGAAGAGCTCGTCGAGCTCGGCGAGCGCTATGCGCGCGCCACCGGTTACCCCGTGCAGTACCAGTGGACCTTGCTCGACGGCATCAACGACGGCGACGACGAGCTCGACGGCATCGTGCGCCTGCTCGCCGGCAAGTACGCGGTGATGAACATGATCCCGTACAACGCGATCGAGGGGCTGGACTTCAAGCGGCCGTCGTGGGAGCGCGCGGCGGCCATCGCGCGCTCGCTGCATCGGCGCGGCGTGCTCACCAAGCTGCGCCATTCGGCGGGGCAGGACGTGGACGGCGGCTGCGGCCAGCTGCGTGCGCGCGAAGCGGGCGTGCCGGTGCGCATCGCGCTACGCAGCGCCGCCTGACGCAGGCTGCTCCACGCGCCAGAACGGCCGCCGCGAGCGCAGCGCATAGCGCGAGCGGTACTCCGACATCGTCATGCCGGTCTGCCGTTGAAACAGGCGGCGGAACGCCGCCGCATCGCTATACCCGCAAGCCTCGGCGACGCCGGGGATGCCGTGCAGCGTCACCTCCAGCAGCATCTTCGCGCGCTCGATGCGCAG
>VBDL01000410.1 GCA_005884255.1 Betaproteobacteria bacterium
GCAACGCGTGACGGATGCAGCGCTGACGTGCGCTTGTCATCGGCGCGCCGCAGAGCACCACCTACAATCGCGGGTCGCCGTTGCGCAAGCCCGTGGAATCCCGCCATGTTGTATCCCGAACTCTTCAAGCAGCTCGAAGCCGTGCGCTGGAACATGGACCGCGACATTCCGTGGGACAAGTTCGACGCTGCGATGCTCTCCGAAGAGCAGGCGCGCACGATCAAGATGAACGCCATCACCGAGTGGGCGGCGCTGCCGGCCACCGAGATGTTCCTCCGCGACAACCGCGACGACAGCGACTTCAGCGCCTTCATGAGCGTGTGGTTCTTCGAGGAGCAGAAGCATTCGCTGGTGCTGATGGAGTACCTGCGCCGCTTCCGCCCTGACCTCGTGCCCACCGAGGCCGAGTTGCACGAGGTGCGCTTCGAGTTCGACCCGGCGCCGGCGCTGGAAACGCTGATGCTGCATTTCTGCGGCGAGATCCGCCTGAACCACTGGTACCGCCGCGCTGCCGAATGGCACACCGAGCCGGTCATCAAGGCCATCTACGAGACGCTGGCGCGTGACGAGGCCCGCCACGGCGGCGCCTACCTGCGCTACATGAAGCGCGCGCTGGCCAAGTTCGGCGACGAGGCCAAGGCGGCCTTCGCCAAGGTCGGCGTGCTGATGGCGAGCGCCCGCCGCACCGCGCAGGCACTGCACCCGACCAATCTGCACGTCAACGAGAGGCTGTTCCCGCGCGACACCATCCAGAGCCGCCTGCCCGACCCGAGCTGGCTCGAGCAGTGGCTGGACAAGCAGATCCAGTTCGACGCCGTGTGGGAGAACAAGGTCGTCGAGCGCATCCTGCACAACATGAGCCTGCTGATGGAGCGCAGCTTCGCCAGCGTGCAGGAGCTCAACCGCTTCCGCAAGGAAGTGACGCAGGCCGTCGCGGCCCGTGCCGCCGGGCTGCGCCCTGCCGTCTGATTACACCGCGGCGGTCGTGTCCGCCTTGCGGTCGGCCGTCACCTTCTGCGCGCTCGGCCGCTCGCCAACGAGCTTCACGTAGCTCTTCCAGTCGATGCCGGCGGCGGCGAGCAGGTCCTCGCCGTAGCTGATCTTCGTGGCCATCGCCACCAGCGGCAGGCTGACGAAGGCCGCGCAATCGGCCTGCGTGAACTGCTCGCCGGCCACATAGGGCGCGAACTTCGCGAGCCGCTTGAATCCGGCGATGTTGCGCTCGATCAGCTTGCGCACGCGCGCCTTGTTGCCGTCGCTGACCGTGCCGCCGAAGAAGGCCTGCGGGTAAAGCTCGCGCGCCACCAGCTCGAGGTGCAGATCGATGAAGATACCGAGCTCGCGCACCTTGGCGGCGGCCCACGGGTCGGCGGGCAGCAGCGGCGGGGTGGGGTACGCCTTCTCCAGATAGTCGACGATGGCCTGGCTCTCGCACATCGCGCCGTGCTCGGTGCGGATGAACGGCACCTTGGCGAGCGGCGACGCGGCGAGCACCGCCTCGTCGTCGCTGTGCGTCTTCACGCGCTCCTCCGTGAAGGGCAGGCCCTTCTCGAGCAGCGCCATCTTGACCTTGTTGTAGTAGTTGGACAGCGGGAAGCCGCACAGCGTGATCATCGGCATGTCTCCTGGTTCGATCCAGCCAGTCTAGGCCGCGCCGCGTGCCGCAGATGCCGCGCCGGAGACACAATGTGCACATGCCCGATTTCCTCGACAAACTGTGCCCGCGCCACGACCTGGCGCGGCGCCTGGCCGCGCTGACGCGCCCGCTGGTGTTCACCAACGGCGTGTTCGACATCCTGCACCGCGGCCATGTCACCTACCTGGCGCAAGCGCGCGCGCTGGGTGCCAGCCTCGTGATCGGGCTGAACAGCGACGTTTCGGCGCGCGGCCTCGGCAAGGGCCCGGGCCGGCCGCTGAACGGCGAGGCCGACCGCGCCTGCGTGCTCGCCGCACTGGAAAGCGTGAGCCTGGTCACGCTGTTCGACGAGCCGACGCCGGTGCAACTCCTCGAGCTCGTGCAGCCGGACGTCTACGTCAAGGGCGGCGACTACAACATCGACACCTTGCCCGAGACGCAGCTGGTGCGCAGCTGGGGCGGCACCGCGCACGCCATCGCCTTCGTCGAAGGCTACTCGACGAGCTCGCTGGTGCAGCGCATCCGCGGCTGAGGCGTCAGAGTCCCGCGTCGGTGACCAGGCGCTGCAGCGTGCCGTCGCGCTCCAGCTCCTTCAGCCCGCGGTTGAACGCCTGCAGCAGGCGCTCATGGCGCGGCGCGGCCTTGACGAAGCCGACGTACAGCGGAAAGGTCTCGATCGCCGGCTCCAGCCACTGCAACCTGCCCTGCAGCTCGGGCACCGCCGTGCGCAGCAGGTACTGCGCCACCCCCTTGTCGATGAGGATCAGGTCGACGCGGCCGGCACCGAGCTTGCGCAGGTTGGTGGTGTCGTCGCTGGCCTCGTCGGTGTTCAGATGCGCCTCGTCGAAGGCCTTGGGGTTGAGGTAGCCGCGCACGATGCCGATGCGCCGGCCCTTGAGCTCGTCCATGCTCTTGAAGCTGATGAGGCTGTCGGTGCGGCCGAAGAAGCCGACCTGGTTGGCTGGCAGTGGTTGCGAGTAGGTGAGCCAGCGCTCGCGCTCCGCCGAGCGCCAGACGCCGAGCAGTCCGTCGGCGCTGCCCTCTTGCGCCGTCTTCAGCGCGCGCGCCCACGGGTACCACTCGATGCGCAGCTCGTAGCCCGTGCGCTTGAAGGCTTGGCGCGCGATCTCGGCGATGACGCCGCCTTGCGGCAGGCTCGAACCGTAATACGGCGGGTACTCGGTGGAGGCCAGGGTCACCGTCTCGGCCGCATGTGCCCACGGCA
>VBDL01000411.1 GCA_005884255.1 Betaproteobacteria bacterium
CACCTTCATCGCCGCCGTTAGCGTCTGCCGGCAGCGCCAGTAGTCCGCCCACGGGTCGGTCTTCTGGAACGACAGGTACTCGCGCGCGGTGGCGATGTTCCACTGGGCGCCGCTCTTCAGCGATGCCAGCTGATCCCACGCGATCGGCATCGACACGCTTAAGCCCGGGCGCGCGCGCGCCGAGAACGCGGCCACCGTGGTGGCCGTGCGGCCGTTGCGCAGCCAGTCGACGAACACCTTGCCGACGCGATTGGCGGCGCCGCTCTTGGCGACGAAGCGCGACGGAATCGTGCGCGCCAGATGCTGCACCATCGCCTGCGACAGGTCCTTCACGGTGTCGTAGTCGAGCCGGGGTGTCAGCGGCACCACCACGTGCAGGCCCTTGCCGCCGCTGGTCTTCAGCCATCCCTCGAGCTGCAGCTCGCCGAGCAGCGTGCGCACCAGCAGCGCCGCTTCCTGCACGCGGCTCCATGCGACACCTTCGCCCGGGTCGAGGTCGAACACCATGCGGTCGGGGTTGTCGATCGCCTGCGTCGTCGAGTTGCTGGTGTGGAACTCGATCACGTTCATCTGCGCCGCGCTGATGAGCGCTGCCGCATCGGGCAGCTCCAGCATCGGCGGGTGGCCGGGCCAGAACGCGGGGTCGAGCTCGCGCAGGCCGGGAATGCTCAACTGGTCGTCGTGCTTCTGGAAGAAGAGCTGGCCCGTGAGGCCGGTGGGGCCGCGCAGCAGCGACACGGGCCGGCCCGCGAGGTGCGGCAACATCCACTCGGCCACGCTCTCGTAGTAGCGCACGAGGTCGAGCTTCTTCAGCCCGGTGGAGGGGTCGATCACGCGCTCGGGGTTGGAGACCTTGACGGCGCCGATGCGATTGGAGGGAGGCGAGGGCGCCGGCACCACCACGTCGCGCGTCACGGTGCGCGCCGGCTTGTCCTCGCGCAGGCCCTGGAACACGGCATGGCGCACGCGGCCTTCGGGGGTCCAGCCAGAGAAGCTCACCTCGGCGACCATCAACGGCTTCACGTAGCGCTCGGTGCCCGGCGTGCGGCGCGTCCAGCGGCCCGGGGTCACCGCGCCGGGCTCGAACGGCGATTGCGCGACCTCGAGCTTCGCAAGCTGCTTGCGCAGCTTCGCGCCGGTGGCGGCATCCCAGCCGGTGCCCACGTTGCCGGCGTACTGCAGCACGCCGCCGTCGTAGTAGCCGAGCAGCAGCGAGCCGACCTCGGCCACCGAGGCCTCGCGGTCGATGAAGCCGCCGATGACGAACTCCTGCCGCTGCTGCACCTTGAGCTTCAGCCACGTCTCGGCGCGCCGCGACACGTAGCGGCTGTCGGCGCGCTTGGCGATCACGCCTTCGAGGCCGAGCTGCCGCACCGAGTCGAGCAGGCTCGGCAGATCGGCCATGAAGTCGGAGGAAAAGCGCAGGTGCTCGCCGTCGTGCGCGTCGATGATCTGGCGCAGCAGCGCGCGGCGTTGCTTCAGCGGCGCCTGCCGCAGGTCGTACCCGTCGGCGAAGGGCAGGTCGAACAGGAAGTAGCTGAGCTCGCCGGTGTGCGATGCATCGAAGGCGTTCTGCAGCGCGTTGAAGTCCGGCGTGCCTTTGTCGTCGAGCACGACGATCTCGCCGTCGAGCCATGTCGACTTCAGGCCCAGCGAGGCCACGGACTTCGCCAGCGCCTGCATCCGGTCGGTCCAATCGTTGGCGTTGCGGGTGAAGAGGCGCACGGCGCCGCGCTCGTCGATGCGCGCGAGCAGGCGGTAGCCGTCGAGCTTCAACTCGTAGCTCCACGTGCCTTCGCGTGGCACGGCCTGCGCGGCCACCGCGAGCTGCGGCGCGAGCGTGTCGGGCAGCGCGCGCTTCACGGCGCCGGGCAGATCGGCAGGCGATAACGGGCTCGCGGATGCTGCGGCCGCGATGCCGCGCGGCTCGCGCTCTTCGACCCGACCGAGCGGCTTGTCCACGACACTGTCGGGCAGCGCGCTGATCACGTCGTACTGCGCCAGCGGCCGCGCCCACGCGTCGCGCTTCTTGAACAGCATCCACGCATCCTGCTTGTCGCCGGGCTTCGCGATGCGCACCAGCTCCCACAGCCCGGCCAGCTTCTCGCCGTGCAGCATGAACACGAGCTTGCCCTCGGCCATGCCGGCGCGCGCATCGCCCACTGGCTCCCAGGCGCCGCGGTCCCACACGATCACGGTGCCGGCGCCGTACTGCTTCGGCGGGATCGTGCCCTCGAAGCTCGCGTAGTCGACCGGGTGATCCTCTACATGGATGGCCATGCGCTTCTCGGCGGGGTCGAAGCACGGGCCCTTGGGAACGGCCCAGCTGAGCAGCACGCCATCGAGCTCCAGCCGCAGGTCGTAGTGCAGGCGCGTCGCCCAGTGCTTCTGGATCACGAAGGACAGCGCCTTCGAGGGCGCGGCGCGCACGCCGCGCGGCTCGGGCGTGACGGCGAAGTTGCGCTTGTCCGCGTAGCGCTTCAGCTCGTCACGGGTGGGGGCGGGGCGGGCAGGGCGTGGCATCTTGTGCCAGCTTGCATTGCGGCGGCGGCCCACGTCAAATGCGCGCAGCCGCTGGTGGCTGCCGAAAGGGGACGCGATGAGAAGAACCGCAGTGCAATGCCTGGCCGCCGTGGCCATCGCCGTGAGCCTCAACGGCTGCGGCACGATGGGCTACGGTGACGCGGGCTGGACCACGCTGATCGATGGCGCGCAAGGCCTGGACAACTTCACCCGCGCCGGCGAGGCGAACTGGTCGGCCGGTGACGGCGTGATCCAGGCCAGCCAGGGCGGCAAGGAGCTCGGCTACCTCGTGTCCAAGCAGTCGTACAAGGACTTCACGGTCCGCGTCGAGTTCTGGGCCAGCGACGATGCCAACAGCGGCGTGTTCCTGCGCTGCCAGGAGCGCACGAAGATCACCGACCAGAACTGCTATGAGGCCAACATCTTCGACCAGCGCCCCGATCCGACCTACGGCACCGGCGCGATCGTCCGCGTGGCGGCTCAGGGCGCGCACCTGGTGCTGGTGCTCAACGGACAGAAGACGGTGGACGTGCAGGACGGCAAGCTCGCCGAAGGGCCGATCGCGCTGCAGTGGGGGCAGGGCACGATCAAGTTCCGCAAGGTGCAGGTCAAGCCGCTGTAGGCGTCAACCGAGGCCATTTGTGCGCCAATGTCGAAATCGGCCGCGGCCGCGCGACATTGTCCAGGCGAGGCGCCGTGCCTCGCCGCCCACACAAGGAGCGTTGACATGGAATACATGCTGCTGGTTTTCTCCGAGCCATCGAAGTTCGACGCGCTGCCTGCCGAACAGCAGAAGGAAGGCCTGGCCGCCTACGGCGCCTACCACGAAGCCCTGGAAAAGGCCGGCGTGCTGCGCAGCGCCAAGCGGCTGCGCCCCGCACAGGCCGCCACCATCGTGCGCATGAAGGCCGGCAAGAGCGAGGTGCTCAACGGCCCGTACGCCGAGACGCGCGAGCAGCTCGGCGGCTACTTCCTCATCGACGTGCCGCACCTCGATGCGGC
>VBDL01000372.1 GCA_005884255.1 Betaproteobacteria bacterium
GCGTAAATTGAAGACATTGCCGGTAACCACGGCATGGCTTCCCTGATTGCTTCCAATCAGGGGCGATCAACGCGCCAACCCCACCCCCATGAGTGATCTTCTACCCCCCGATGTGGCCGACGTGAGCGGTCAGGATAGCGTTATCCGAATGCCCGATGGCGGGCCGTTGAAGCGCGACCTCGTCGCCGGCCTCGAAAAGGGCCTGACGGTGATCGGCGCCTTCGACCAGGAGCGCCCGCGCCTGACGATCGCCGAGGTCGCGCAGCGCACGGGCCTGACGCGCGCCGCGGCGCGCCGCTACCTGATCACGCTGACCTACCTCGGCTACGTCAGCCAGGACCGCAAGATGTTCGCGCTGACGCCCAAGGTCTTGCGTCTGGCGCAGAGCTACATGCACTCGGCGCGGCTGCCGCGCATCGTGCAGCCGGAGCTGCACAAGCTGGCCTACGCGATGAAGGAAGCCTCGTCGGCCGGCGTGCTCGACGACGCCGACGTGCTGTGCATCGCCGCCACCAGCGCCGGCCGCGTGATCTCGGCCACCCTGCAGCCCGGCACACGCGTGCCAGCCTACTGCACCGCCAACGGCCGCGTGCTGCTGGCCGCGCTGGGCAACGATGAGTTCGAGCAGTGGCTGGCACGCCAGACGCTGCTGCCGCTGACGCCGCACACGGTGACGCACCCGGAGCGCCTGCGCATCGAGATCGCGCGCGTGCGCGTGCAAGGCTGGGCGGCGGTGGACCAGGAGCTCGAGCTCGGCCTGCGCACGATCTCCGTGCCGCTGCTGAGCTTCCGCGGCGAGACAGTCGCCGCGCTGAACATCAGCGTGCATGCCGCACGCATGACGATGGAACAGCTCGCCGAGCATTGCCTGCCGCCGCTGCTGCGCGCGCAGGCGGAGCTGCGCAAGCTGCTGTAGCGACCGGAGCAGGAAGACTGAATGAGCAGTACCCAACGCACACAAGTCGCAATCATCGGTGCAGGCCCCTCGGGGCTCTTGTTGGGACAGCTGCTCTACAAGGCGGGCGTCGACGCGATCATCGTCGAGCAGCGCAGCGCCGAGTACGTGCTCGGCCGCATCCGCGCCGGCGTGCTGGAGCAGGTCACCGTCGACCTGCTGGACCAGGCCGGCGTCAGCGCCCGCCTGCACCGTGAAGGGCTGCCGCACGATGGCATCGAGCTGTGCTTCGGGGCCAAGCGCCACCGCATCGACCTGCACAAGCTGACCGGCGGCAAGCGCGTCACCGTCTACGGCCAGACCGAGGTCACGCACGATCTGATGGACGCGCGCAAGGCCGAAGGCCTGCCCATCGTCTACGAGGCGGCCAAGGTCAGCGTGCACGATTTCGACACCCCGAAGCCGCGTGTGCGCTACGAGAAGGACGGTGCCACGCACGAGATCGAGTGCGACTTCATCGCCGGCTGCGACGGCTACCACGGCGTCACGCGCGCCAGCGTGCCGGCCGGCGCGCTGAAGACCTACGAGCGCGTGTATCCGTTCGGCTGGCTGGGCGTGCTGTCGCGCACGCCGCCGGTGTCCGACGAGCTGATCTACTCCAACCACGAGCGCGGCTTCGCGCTGTGCAGCATGCGCTCGCACAGCTTGAGCCGCTACTACGTGCAGTGCAGCCTCGACGACCATGCCGAGCGCTGGAGCGATGAGGCCTTCTGGGGCGAGCTGCGGCGCCGCCTCGACCCGGCGGCCGCCGAGTCGCTGATCACGGGGCCGTCGATCGAGAAGAGCATTGCGCCGCTGCGCAGCTTCGTCGCCGAGCCGATGCGCTTCGGCCACCTGTTCCTCGCCGGCGACGCGGCGCACATCGTGCCGCCCACCGGCGCCAAGGGGCTGAACCTGGCGGCCGCAGACGTGGGCTTCCTGTCGCGCGCGTTTACGGAGTTCTACAAGGATCGCAGCAACGCCGGCATCGACCACTATTCCGAGCGTTGCCTGCGCCGCATCTGGAAGGCCGAGCGCTTCTCGTGGTGGATGACCTCGCTGCTGCACAAATTCCCGGACACCGGCGAATTCGGCCAGCGCATCCAGCGCGCCGAGCTCGACTACCTGGTGAACTCGACGGCGGCGATGACCTCGCTGGCCGAGAACTACGTCGGGCTGCCGCTGGAAGTCTGACGGCGCCAGTCCTGTTGGCGCAGCCACGGGCTCACGCGATAGCGCTCGCTGCGGTAGACGGCGAACAGCGCATCGAGCAGCAGCACGGTCGCACCGACGCCGACGCGCGCCAGCCACTCGAACGGCCCCGCCGGATAGTTGACACCGAGCTTCATCGCCGTGTCTGCCGCGTTCGCGTCGCACACGCCTTGCTGCACCGCGTCGGCAGCCTCATTGATCAGCATCGCCACCGTGCGCGCGACCACCAGGCCGGCCGCGTCGGCGATGCGCAGCGGCGTGAAGCCCGCCGCGGCCAACAGCGACGCTGCCTGCGCGACGCTCGCTTCGCTCGCCCCTGCGGCCACCGCAAACGCGAGCGCGGCTTGCGGCGTATCGGACAGTGCCCAGTCGAATACCGCGATATCGCGCTGCCGCGTCTGCGCGGCCAGCTGCTGCGCGGCGCGCCCATCGGTCAGGCGCAACTGCAACGTGCTGGTCTCGATGCCGATCCAATCGCTCACCGCCACCAGCTTCACGTCGAGTCCCGAGCCTTGCAAACCCTGCGCAAGCCGCTGCGCCAGTGGGCCATTGCCATGCACGCTGACTGCGCCGCCGGCCAGCGCGATGGCAGCGCCTTGCGCTCGCTCGGTCTCGGCCGGATAGCGATAGAACCCTTCACCGCTCTTGCGCCCGAGCAGCCCGCCATCGACCAGCTCGCGCTGCACCAGCGACGGTACATAGCGCTTGTCGCCGAAGTTGGCCGCGTACACCGATTCGGTCACCGCGAAGTTGACGTCGTGGCCGATCAGGTCCATCAGCTCGCACGGGCCCATGCGAAATCCCGCGCCGCGCAGCGCGGCGTCGAGCTGCGCCGGCGTCGCCGCCTGTTCCTGCAACAGCGCCAGCGCCTCGGCGTAATACGGCCGCGCGATGCGGTTGACGATGAAGCCCGGCGTCGACTTCGCATGCACCGGCGTCTTGCCCCAGCCCTTGGCCAGCTCGAAGATCGCGTCGGCCGCCGCGCGATCGGTGCGCAGCCCCGACACCACCTCGACCAGCTTCATCAGCGGCACCGGGTTGAAGAAGTGCATGCCGACGAGACGGCCAGGGTGCTTCAGCTCGCGGGCCAGCGCGGTGATCGACAGCGACGAGGTGTTCGACGCGAGCACCGCGTCGGGGGCGATGATGGCCTCCAGCTCGCGCAGCAGGCCTTGCTTGACGCCGAGGTTCTCGACGATGG
>VBDL01000373.1 GCA_005884255.1 Betaproteobacteria bacterium
GGCCTGGGCGGCTCGGTGCTGCTCGACGTGGCCCGCCGCGGGCGGCCCGGCTCGCCGGGCCAGTTCGGTTGGTCGGGCGCCGCATCGACCAGCTTCACGATCGACCCACAGGAGCAGATGATCGCGATACTGCTGATGCAGCACCTGCCGCGCGACGATGGCCCCGACCTGCCGAGGATCGCCGCGCGCTTCTACACCCTCGTCTATCAGGCGCTCGAACGATGAGCATCCTCATCGCCGGCTCGGCCAACCTCGATTTCGTGGTGCGCGCGGCCACCATCCCGGCGCCCGGAGAAACCGTGCTCGGCCGCGAGTTCCGCACCTTCCCTGGCGGCAAGGGTGCGAACCAGGCCGTGGCCTGCGCGCGCGCCGGCGCTGCCAGCACGCGCATGCTGCTCGCGCTCGGCGACGATGCCTACGCCGCGCCTCTGGAGGCTTCACTGCGCGAGGCCGGCGTCATGCTGCAGATCGTGCGCGACGCGAGTACCGCCACGGGCACGGCCTTCGTCTGCGTGTCCGACAGCGGCGAGAACGCGATCACCGTCGCGCCCGGCGCCAATGCACTGTTGAAGCCCGAGCACCTGCCATCGCTCGAAGGCATCACGCACCTGCTGCTGCAGCTCGAGACGCCGCTGGACACGGTCACCGCGTACGCCCGCGCCGCCAAGGCAGCCGGCGTGAGCGTGGTGCTCAACGCCGCACCGGCGCGCGCGCTGCCCGAGGCGCTGCTGGCGGCGCTCGACGTGCTGATCGTCAACGAGGCCGAGCTCGCCGCGGTGAGCGCGAGCAGCGGCCGCGTCGCCGACGCGCTGGCCAGCCTGCGGGTGCCCTGCGTGGTGGTCACGCTCGGCGGGCGAGGTGCCTGCGCGCGGGCGGACGGCGAGTACCTGCTGCAGACGGCCTTCGCCGTCGAGCCGGTGGACACCACCGGCGCTGGCGACACCTTCTGCGGCGCGCTGACCGCCGCGCTCGGCCGCGGCGAGCCGCTGCGCGACGCGCTGCGCTTCGCCTGTGCCGCCGCGGCGCTGGCCTGCACGCGGCTCGGCGCGCAAGCAAGCATTCCCGCGCGCAGTGAGGTCGATAACCTGCTGCGCACTGCCCAAGACAACCAGCCCCAGCAACTGCGCGCGCTCGCCGCGCATTGCGGCCTGCCCACCTGACGACCCAACGATGGATTCCCGCCCCGACACTGCCGCTACCAGCAGCGTGAAGTTCTCCCACGTCACCACCGGCCGCTACCTGCCGTTGCCCGGCAAGGCGCCCGGCTGGCCGTTCGCCGAGATCGGCCACTGGACCATCGACGTGAATGCCGCCGCGCCCGATTGGCTCGCCGGCCTGAAGGAGTGGCGCCACGAGCACCTGCTGCGCATCGGCTACGACGACGCGAACTACCGCCGCCCCGAACTGCAATGGGCGCAGCGCAACTTCGTGCATGCGCAGATGATGGTCGAGGACCGCTACTTCTACGACCCGGTGGCGGGCCGCTACACGGTGGATCGCTATCTCGACGATCTCGAGGCGCGCTTCGGCGGCATCGACAGCGTGCTGATCTGGTACGTCTACCCGAACATCGGCATCGACGACCGCAACCAGTTCGACCTCGCGCGCGATCTCCCCGGCGGGCTTGAAGGCCTGCGCGGCGCGGTGGACGACTTCCATCGCCGCGGCGTGAAGGTCTTCCTGCCAACGATGCCGTGGGACAACGGCACGCGCGACGAGGGCCGGCGCGACTGGCTGGCGGTGGCTGAGCTGGTGAAGGCGGTGGGCGCCGACGGCATCAATGGCGACACCTACAACGGCGTGCCGCGCGCCTTCTTCGATGCCTGCGATGCGCTCGGCTGCCCCGTGGTGCTGCAGCCGGAGTCGACCATCAGCGCCGAAGAGGCGCTGATCTGGAACGTGCAGAGCTGGGGCAAGAAGGTGCCGCAGGACGTGATCCCGTCGGTCGCGAAGTGGAAGTGGCTGGAGCCGCGCCACATGATCAACGTGGAGAACCGCTGGAGCCGCGACCGACGCAACGACCTGCAGTACGCCTTCTTCAACGGCGTGGGCTACAACGCGTGGGAGAACGTGTGGGGCATCTGGAACGGGCTCACGCCGCGCGATGGCGAGGCGCTGCGCCGCGTCGCCACCGTGTCGCGCCGGTTCTGGGCGCTGCTCACCAGCGCCGACTGGCAGCCCTATGCGGCCACCTTGCAGCGCGGCGTGTTCGCCAGCCGCTTTCCGCGTGGCGCCCAGGTGTTGTGGACCTTCGTCAACCGCAACGAGTACGAGGTGAGCGGCGAGCAGATCGCGCTGCCGCACGCGGCCGGCACGCGTTACTTCGACGTGTGGAACGGCGTGGCGCTGCAGCCGCGCATCGAGGGGGCGCAGGCGGTGTTCGAGTTCACGCTCGAAGCGCACGGTTTCGGCGCGCTGCTCGCGGTGGCTGCCGATGCGCCGCCCGGCGATCTCGCGGCGCTCGACGAGCTGCTGCCGCGCATGAAGCAGCTTGCCGCCACGCCGCTGCAGTCGTTCTCGAACGCGTGGCAGTCGCTGCCGCAGCGGCTGATGCCGATCGAACCGACGAGTGCCGCGACGAGCGCGCCCGACGGCATGGTCGCGATCCCCGGGGGCGAGTTCGAGTTCGTGGTCCACGGCATCGAGATCGAGGGCCAGACCTGGGACGGCGTCGACGTGCAATACCCGTGGGAGCCCAGCCCGCGCCGCCATCATCGCCGGCGCATGCAGCTGCATCCGTTCTTCATCGACCGCACGCCGGTCACCCACGCGCAGTTCAAGCGCTTCCTCGACGCGTCGCATTACGGGCCGCGCGATGCGAACAACTTCCTGCGTGACTGGCGCGACGGCGCGCCGCCGCCGGGCTGCGAGAACAAGCCCGTCACCTGGGTCTCGCTGGAGGATGCACGCGCCTATGCGGTCTGGGCCGGCAAGCGGCTGCCGCACGAGTGGGAGTGGCAGTACGCGGCCCAGGGCCACGATGGGCGGC
>VBDL01000415.1 GCA_005884255.1 Betaproteobacteria bacterium
AGTACCTGCTTCAGCCGCACCGGATCGAGCCGCACCTCCTCGAGGCCCGGCTCCACCGCGTGGCTGAGCACGATCTGCTTGTCCGCCGCCTGCGCCGCGGACAGCGCCGCCAGCTCCGACAGCACGGCGCCCAGGTTCAGCGCCTCCGGATGAAACTCCAGGCGCTTGGACTCCACCGCCGCCAGGTCGAGCAGCGCATCGATGAAACCGAGCAACTGCCGTCCGCTGAGCAGGATCTGCTGCAGGTAGCCGGTGACCTTCGGCGAATCGGGCTGCACGCCGCCGGCAAGCAGCAGCTGCGCGAAGCCGAGCACGCCGTTCAGTGGCGTGCGCAGCTCGTGCGACATGCGCGACAGAAAGGCGCTCTTGCTGCGCGCGATCTCCAGCGCCGCGCGGTTCTCCGCCTCCAGCTGGATGGCGCGCTGCTGCAGATGCGCCAGGCGCCGGCGCTCGCTGATGTCGCGCGCGATGGTCGACGCGCCCTTGACGCTGCCGCTGGCGTCGCGCACCAGCGAGATGGTCAGCGCCACCTCGATGAGGCTGCCATCCTTGCGGCGGCGCACGGTGTCGAAATGCTTGACGCGCTCGCCGCGGCGCAGCTGCTCCAGGATCTGGTCTTCCTCGTCGAGCCGATGCGCGGGGACGATCAGCGTGATCGACTGGCCGATCGCCTCGTCGGCGCGGTAGCCGAAGAGCTGCTCGGCCGCGGCATTCCAGCTCGTGACCGTGCCATCCAGCGTCTTGCTGACGATGGCATCGTCGGACGATTCGATGATCGACGCCAGCCAGCTCTGCTGCTCCTCGGCGCGCTTGCGCGCCGTGATGTCGCGCACGATGCCGATGAACACATGGGCGCCTTCGCGGCGGAATTCGCCGAACGACACTTCGACGGTGATCTCGTGGCCGTCCTTGTGCAGGCCGGGCAGCTCGACGCCGTTCCACGGCAGATGGCGCACGCCGCTGGCGACGTACTCCGCCAACGACGCGCGATGCCGCGCGCGCAGGCGCTCTGGCATCAGCAGCGTGAGCTCGCGGCCCAACAATTCGTCGGCCCGGTAGCCGAAGAGGCGCTGCACCGCAGCATTGACGTAGGTGATGCGACTGTTGCGATCGATCGACACGATGGCGTCGCTCGCCGTCTCGGCCATGATGCGATAGCGCTCCTCGCTGTCGCGCAGCGTGTGGGCCAGCCGCCGGCGCTCGGCCACCGTGGTGGCGAGGATCAGCCCGCTCACCGCGACGACGGCGCTGAAGGCCTGCAGCAGCAGCAGCGATTCGTTCGGCGAGCGCCACCCGAAGGGCCCGAGCCCGCGCAGCGTGCCACCGATGGCCAGCAGCGACAGCAGCAGGCTCAGCAGCGACACCTCGCGCGGCCCGAAGCGCAGCGCCGCCCACGCCACCAGCGGCAAGGCGAGAAAGCTCAACGGGTAGTTCTCGGTGCTCAGCACCGTGCGGCCCGCGAAGACCACGCCGAACATCAGCAGCAGCGCGAACAGCAAGGCCAGCGCCTCGGCAGCCTGGCGCCGGTCCCAGCCGAACGAGGGCTGCGTGGCCCACAGCACCAGCGGCGGCGCCACGAGCAGCGCGCCGGCCGCGTCGCCCAGCCACCAGGTGAACCAGATCGCCGCGTAGTTCTGCCAGCTCGCCAGGCCCGCGAGCGCGAGGCTGGTGACGCCGACGCTCGCGCTGACCACGGTGCCGCTGAAGGCGGCGAGCACGGCGAAGCGCACGGTGTCGGCGGTGCGCTCGAAGGCGCGCGCGCCCTGTGCATAGCGCTGGATCAAGCTTGCGCCGATCAGCGCTTCCAGCGTGTTGCCCACCGCGATCGCCGCCGACACCCCGGGCGCGCCCGAGGTGGTCACGTTGACGAGAAAGGCGCCGAGCAGGACCACCGGCCACAGCGAGCGGCCCCACACCAGCAGCGCCGCCAGCGCAATGCCGGTGGGCGCCCAGATCGCCGTGGCACTGAGGTGCACATAGGCCAGCGACAGCCCCGCGCGCCCGGCGCCGTAGTACGCGAGCAGCAGCAGCAGGGCCGCGAGGAGGCGCCGGCGCATCGCTGCCTCGCGTGCGCTCAGCGCGCCTAGTGGTGCCTGCGGGACGCGGCCTGCGCCGCGGCGTCCATCGCCTCGCGGATTTCGCGCACGGTGCCCACCAGCCAGTGGCCGCGCAGCGAGTAGATGATGATCTCGTCGTCGCCGCTGGCCAGGCCGTTCTCGGCGCGCCGCCGGTCCAGCTCCTTCAGCGCGCGGCCGGCGTAGGAATCCTCGCCGCGCGTCTCCGCAATGATGTGTGCCAGCGCCTCCTGGCAGAGGATCGAATGCGTGACGCGCCGATCCGGCGTCGACCGCCGCTCCGTGCTGACGCCAGCCATCCACGTCGTCGTGGCACTCATGCTCGCTCCTTCCGCTCCGGGGAGAGCCCGCTGCGAAACATTGTCCGCCTCCACTGCGCGAATGCAATCACTCGGATCACTGGTCGAGCTTCCAAACGTAGTCCACGGTGGCATAGCCTCCGACAGGCCTGCCCTGCTCATCGGTGCCGGGCTTGAAGCTGCAGCGGCTGAGCGCGGCCACGGCCGCCTGGTCCATCGCGCGATGCTCGCGCGACGTGCCCGACGCCCGCAGCAGCTGCGCGCTCGTCACGTGGCCGGAGCCGTCGACGGCAAAGCGGATCTGCGTCGTGCCGGAGGCCCCCTCGCGGCGTGCCGCCACCGGGTACTCCGGCTTCTCGCAGCGCGACACGTCCAGTTGCGCCGGCCGCGCTGCCACTGCCGGTGGCGCCGGCGGCGCGCTGGCCACCGGCGCAGGCGTGGGCGGAACGGGCGAGATCGTCACCGGCGCGGGGGGCGGCGGCACGTTGGTCACGGTGATGGTCGGCGCGGGCTGCGGCGGTGTCGCGATGTGCACTTCCGGCGGCGGCACGAACGATGGCGGCGGCGGCCGCAACGCCGGCGGGGGCGGCGGCGTCGGCTCCGGCGGCGGGGGCGGCTTGGCCTCTTCGACGATCTTCGTCTCGATCGGCGCATGCACCACCTCGACGACCTTGCGCGCCAGCCCGCTCACCAGCGCATAGCCCAACAGCACATGCATCAAGACCACCAGCACCAGGCCCCACAGGTGGCGGCCGGCTTTGCGTTGGCTTTGCGCATAGTCCATGGCGGATGCGTGCGTGGTGTGCCCAATCGACGCGCGCGGTGCTAGATTGATCGTCGCCCGCATGCTTGGCAAGAACCTGAATGAAGGTCGATCGCCGCCATCGCATCGCCGCCGTCACGGTGGGGCTGGGGCTGTGCGTGGCGGCGCTGCTGCTTGCCGGCCGCTGGCTGCCGGCCGCCGATGCCCCGGTGCGCGACCTGAGCATCCGCCTGGCCGACGTGCCGCCGGGCGTGCCGAAGATGTTCGAGTGGAACGGCGCGCCCTTCGAGCACACGTGGAACCTGCGCGGCATCCCGGCCGAGCAGCCGCCGCTGTTCGTCTACTCGCTGGTCAGCCCCGTGCTCGGCTGCGTGATCCAGTACGCGCCGAAGGGCGCCCCGCGCTATGCGCCCGAGCGCCAATGGCAAGGCGGCTTCTATGACCCCTGCCAGTTCGCCGAATGGGACTTCGCCGGCCGCGCGGTGCGTCAGTACCCCGACCAGGAGCCGACGATGCGCGTGCCCGATCTCGACGTGCCCAGCTTCGAGATCGAAGGCGGCACCATGCTGCGGCTGCACCCTTGAAAGTGCGCAGCGCCGCACCCACTTCGGTCGAATGGGAGCCCCCGACGCGCTGCTGCTCGACGACGGCATGTCGCGCGGCTCGCTGGCGCCGCTGGCACTGGGCCGCTCGGCGGCACTGCGCCGCGGCGAGATCGCCATCGCGATCGGCAACCCGCTCGGCTTCGAGCACACCGTGACCGCTGGCATCGTCAGCGCGCTCGGGCGCAGCATGCGCGCCGGCAGCGGCCGGTTGATTCCCGACGTGATCCAGACCGATGCGGCGCTCA
>VBDL01000416.1 GCA_005884255.1 Betaproteobacteria bacterium
TGAAGCTCTTGAGCAGCTTGTTCTTCTGCGCGATGGTCTTCAGCTCGGCCAGTGCCTGCGCCTCGCTCGCGGCGGGCGGCAGGTCCATCGCGGCAGCGCGCGTGATGCTGCGCGGCACGATGGCGTCGATCAGCGCGCGGCGCGTGAAATTTGGATTCTGGGCGCCGATCGCGCTGAGCATCAGCTTCTCGTCGACGGCATCGGGCCCGATGTGGCGAGCGACGAATTCGGAGGCGTGTTCGAGTTCGCCCAGCGGGCGCACGGAGGACATCAGCATGGCGTGAGGGGGAAGCCCGAATCAGAGGGTCTTGAGCAGCGCGTCGTAGGCCGGCGGGTCCATCAGCTCGTCGAACTCGCCCATGTTGGTGACGTGGACCTTGAAGAACCAGCCATTGCCCATCGGGTCGCTGTTGGCCAGCGACGGGTCGGCGCGCAGCGCCTCGTTCACCTCGACCACCTCGCCGCTCACCGGCATGAAGATGTCGGCCGCGGCCTTCACCGACTCCACCACGCCGGCCACTTCGCCTTTCTTGAAGCTCTTGCCGACCTCGGGCAGATCGACGAACACCACGTCACCGAGCGCGTCCTGCGCATGCAGCGTGATGCCGACGACGGCGGCTTCGTGGTCTTCGATGTTGATCCATTCGTGGTCGGCGGTGAACTTGGTGGTCATCGGGCAGCTCCGGGTGGTTGTCGTTGAATTGAAGGTGAGGGCGGGTCTCAGCCGCGGTGATAGCGGTGCGGCGTAAAGGGCATGGCGTGCACGCGCATCGGCTGGCGCTTGCCGCGCACCTCCGCCCACACCTCGTGGCTGGGCAGCGCGTGGTTGGCGGCGAGGTAAGCCATCGCGATCGGCTTGCCCAGCGTGGGTGACGAAGTGCCGCTGGTCACGTGGCCGATCTTGTGTCCGCGCAGGCCGTCGAAGATGACGGCGCCTTCGCGCACCGGAATGCGCTCCAGGCCCATCAGGCCCACGCGCTTGATCGTCGGGCCGGCGGAGAGCTGGCGCTCGATGGCCGAGGCGCCGGGATAGTGGCCTGCGCGCGCACCGCCCGGACGGCGCACCTTCTGGATGGCCCATGTGAGGCCCGCCTCGACCGGCGTGGTCGTCTCGGTGATGTCATGGCCGTAGAGGCACAGCCCGGCCTCGAGGCGCAGCGTGTCGCGCGCGCCCAGGCCCGCGGGCTTCACTTCGGGCTGCGCGAGCAGCTGCTTGGCCAGCGCCACCGCATGATCGTCGGGCACCGAGATCTCGAAGCCGTCTTCGCCGGTGTAGCCCGAGCGGGTGACGAAGCACTCGACGCCGTCGAGCACGAAGGTGCCGCCGGTCATGAAGGTCAGCACGGCCACTTGCGGGTTCAGGCGCGACAGGGCGGTGATCGCCTTCGGCCCCTGCAGCGCGAGCAGCGCGCGGTCTGGCATCGAGACGATCTGGCAGCGGTGGCCGATGTGCGTGTGCAGGTGGCGCGTGTCGGCCTCCTTGCAGGCGGCGTTGACGACGACGAAGAAGTCGCTTCCGGTGTCCGTCTGGCGCCGCGTGATCATCAGGTCGTCGAGGATGCCGCCCGAGGCATTGGTGAAGAGCGCATAGCGCTGCTTGCCGACGGCCAGGTCGACCACGTCGACCGGCACCAGGCTTTCGAACGCGGCGGCGGCATCATCGCCGCTCACGCGCAGCTGGCCCATGTGCGACACGTCGAACAGCGCGGCCGATTCGCGGCAGTGCTTGTGCTCGGCGAGGATACCGCCGGGATAGTTGACCGGCATGTCGTAGCCGGCGAAGGGCATCATCTTCGCGCCCAGCTCCAGGTGCAGCGCGTGCAGCGGCGTGGTCAGCAGGTCGGCGGAGGTTTCGGGCAAGGCGGACATGGTCAACTCCTGAGGGCCATCGTGACGCCACCATACACGGTGGGGGATGCCCTCGCTGTCCGGCTTACCTGAGAGATTCGCAGGCCCTGATCGGTACCCGCTTGCCCCTTCGGTGGACGGGCTCGAGGACCCGTCTCTCTCCAGTGAGGAACGCCCGCATTCGAGCGCTTTGCCAGTCCTTTTGCCTGAGCGTTCGAGGGCCAAACCCCCTGCGCCTTCGGCGGCTGCTCGTGACCGGCACGGGCAACTCTCTCCTGACGGCTGACAGTGTAAACCACCCCAGTAGCACGAAGCGCCATGGATCACTACGATTGGCCGACCATGGCCGACGACATCAGCACGCTGCGCCGCATCCTGAAGAGCAACCGCACGATTGCCGTGGTCGGGCTGTCGGCCGACTGGAACCGGCCCAGCAACTTCGCCGCGACGTATATGCAGCACAAGGGCTATCGCGTGATCCCTGTGAACCCGCGCTATGCCGGCGAGAAGGTGCTCGGCGAGCGCTGCTATGCGAGGCTGGAGGACATTCCGGACAAGGTGGACATCGTCGACGTGTTCCGCCGCACGTCCGACGTCGGCCCCATCGCCGACAGCGCGATTGCCATCGGCGCGAAGTGCCTGTGGCAGCAGATCGGCGTGAAGAACCTCGATGCCGATGCGAAGGCGCGCGCCACGGGGCTGGATTCGGTGATGGACCGCTGCGTGAAGATCGAGCATGCGCGGCTGTTCGGCGGGCTGCACTGGGCCGGCGTGAATACCCGGGTGATCAGCGCGAAGAGGCCGGTGTAGGAGCAAGAGCATGGGACCGTCTTACTTCGATCCATTGCTACCGGTCTGCGCGGGCCGAGGGCGCCGGGTGACCGGCTCCGTTCATGTCCCCCGGCGGCGACCTCCCGGCCGCGCCTCCTCCTTTACTTCTCTCCGCCGGTCACCCGACACCCTCGGCAGGCCACGGGGTTTGACTGCATCGAAGTGCTCCGACGGTGCCCGATCAGGCCGGTGGGGCGCTGTGCAGAGCGAAGTCAAGGAGGAGGGCCGGGCAACGCTCGGCCCGGGGGACATGAGCGGCGCACAGCGCCCCGGCGGCCTGATCCCGCGCCGCCCGTTTGCGAGCTAGAGAGCCGCTGAG
>VBDL01000417.1 GCA_005884255.1 Betaproteobacteria bacterium
TGACGATGCTCGCGGTGAACCTCGCCAAGTTCGGCATCGAGGTCAGCTTCGTCGATGCGACACGGCCCGAAGCTTTCGCCGAAGCGATCAGGCCGAACACGCGCGCGGTGTTCGCCGAGAGCCTCGGCAACCCGAGCCTCGCGGTGGTCGACATCGCCGCGGTGGCCGACGTCGCGCATGCGCACGGCCTGCCGCTGATCATCGACAACACGGTGCCGAGCCCCTTCCTGTGCAACCCGCTGGCGCTCGGTGCCGACATCGTCGTGCACTCGGCCACCAAATACCTCGGCGGGCACGGCACGACGCTCGGCGGCGTGATGGTCGAGCAGGGCCGCTTTCCGTGGGACAACGGCAAGTTCCCGGCGATGACCTCGCCGTCGCCCGGCTACCACGGCGTGATCTTCCACGAGACCTTCGGTGACTTCGGCTTCTCGATGCGCGCGCGCATGGAGACCTTGCGCGTCTACGGCGCCGCGCTGTCGCCGATGAGCGCGTGGCAGATCCTGCAAGGTGTGGAGACCTTGCCGCTGCGCATGGAGCGGCATTGCGAGAACGCGCGGCGCGTCGCCGAGTTCCTGCAGTCACACCCCAAGGTGAGCTGGGTCAACTACCCCGGGCTGCCGGATCATCCACAGCATGAGCTCATGCGCCGGCAAATGCGCGGCGCCTCCGGGCTGCTCGCGTTCGGCGTCAAGGGCGGCGCCGACGCCGGCGTGAAGTTCATCGAGGCGGCGCAGTTCATGAGCCACCTCGCGAACATCGGCGACACGCGCACCTTGATCATCCACCCGGCCTCGACCACGCACCGCCAGCTCGACGAGGCTCAAGCGCGCGCCGCCGGCGTGCTGCCGGACATGGTGCGCATGTCGGTCGGGCTCGAGCACATCGACGACATCCTGTGGGACATAGACCAGTCACTCGGAGCACTGCCATGAACATCTACGAGCAGGACCTGGACAAGAGCGCGGCCAACTACGCCGCACTGTCGCCCGTGAGCTTCGTCGAGCGCAGCGCCGAGGTCTTCGGCGACCTGGCCGCGGTGGTGCACGGCGCGCGCCGCTACACCTGGGCGCAGACGCGCGAGCGCTCGGCGCGGTTGGCGGCCGCGCTGCGCGAGCTCGGCGTGGCGCGCGGCAGCACGGTGAGCGTGATGCTGCCCAACACGCCGGAGATGGTCGAGGCGCACTATGCGGTGCCGGCGCTCAATGCAGTGCTCAACACGCTGAACACGCGGCTCGATGCGCCGCTGCTCGCGTGGCAGATGAACCACTGCGAGGCCGAGGTGCTGATCACCGATCGCGAGTTCTCGCCGGTGATGCACGAGGCGCTGCGGCTGCTGCGCGAAGAGCATGGCCGCAGCCCGGTGGTGATCGATGTCGACGACAACGAGTACCGCGGCGCGGGTGAGCGGCTCGGCAAGCATGAATACGAGGCGCTGCTCGCAGCGCACCCGCCGCTCCCGCAACTGCACGGCCCGCAGGACGAGTGGGACGCGATCGCCGTGTCCTACACCTCGGGCACCACCGGCGACCCCAAGGGCGTGGTCACGCACCACCGTGGCGGCTACCTCAACGCGGTGTGCAATGCGGCCACCTGGACGATGCCGCACTTCCCGAGGTACCTGTGGACCTTGCCGATGTTCCACTGCAACGGCTGGTGCTTCCCGTGGACGGTGGCGATGCTCGGCGGCACGCACGTGTGCCTGCGCAAGGTGGAGGCCAAGGCCATCTTCGACGCGATGCGCGAGCAGGGTGCCGACCACTACTGCGCCGCGCCCATCGTGCACAACCTGCTGATCAACGCCGACCCCGCGCTGCGCGACGGCATCACGCAGCGCGTGCGCGGCATGGTCGCCGGCGCGGCGCCGCCGGCATCGATGATCGAGGGCATGGCCAGGCTCGGCATCGACATCACGCATGTCTATGGCCTCACCGAGGTCTATGGCCCGGCGGCCGTGGCGGTCAAGCGCGACAGCTGGGCGGGCGAGAGCCTGTCGGAGCAGACGCGCCTGAACGGCCGCCAGGGCGTGCGCTATGTGCTGCA
>VBDL01000056.1 GCA_005884255.1 Betaproteobacteria bacterium
CCATTCGCCGGAGAAGAGAAAGTCCTGCCCGACGCGGATCAGCGTGCCCAGCGACGGCGAAGTCGGCGGCACGCCGACGCCGAGGTAGGACAAGGTGGCCTCGAGAATGATCGCGGCCGGCACCTGGATCGTCGCGAGGATCAGCACCGGCCCGAGCACGTTGGGCAGCACGTGGCGGCGCATGATGCGCAGCGGCGCCACGCCGATGACGCGCGCGGCCTGCACGTATTCCTTGTTGCGCTCGACCAGCGTCGAGCCGCGCACGGTGCGCGCGTATTGCACCCAGCCGGTCAGCGAGATGGCCAGCACGAGCACCGCGAAGGCCAGCCAGCCATGGGCCTGCGGGAACACCGCGTGGCCGACGCCGTTGATGAGCAGCGCAACGAGGATGGCCGGAAAGGCAAGCATCGTGTCGCACACGCGCATGATGAAGGCATCGGTCCTGCCGCCGACGAAGCCGGCCAGCAGCCCGAGGGCGACGCCGAGGATCACCGACATCAGCACCGATGCGAGGCCCACGAGCAGCGACAGGCGGGCGCCGTACATCAGCGCGGACAGGATGTCGCGCCCTTGATCGTCGGTGCCCAGCAGGTACTTTCGGCTGCCGTCGGCTTCCCACGCGGGGGGCAGCCGCGCGTCGGACAGCTCCAGCGTCGCCAGGTCGAAGGGGTTGTGCGGCGCGACCGCTTCGGCGAACAGCGCGCAGAACACGCAGACGAAGGCGACCAGCGTCGCACCGACCGCCACCGGCGAGGTGCGGAAGGAATACCACAGGTCGCCATCGAAGAAACGCGCCCACGCGCCGGGCGCAGGCAGCACCGTCGCCGCGGCGGTCACGAGCGGCGCCGCGGTGGACTCTTGCACCGGCGTCACTTGCTGTTCACCGTGATCCACTTGAAGAACATCCGGTTGTCGGGCAACTGCACGAGACTGACCTTCTTGTTCAAACCCCAGGCCAGCGACTGCTGGTGCAGCGGGATGTGGCCGATGTCGTCCTGGTGCACCTTGAAGGCCTCGCGGATCAGCTCGTTGCGCTTCTTGTCGTCGATCTCCGATTGCACCTTGGCGGTCAGCTCGTCGAATTTCGGGTTGCTGTAGGCCCCGAGGTTGAACTGGCCCTGGCCCTTGTCGGTGGGCGAAGCGATCAGGCTGTACATCGCATCGTGCGAGTCGACGGTGGCCGGTACCCAGCCGAGCAAGTAGAAGCTGGTGTCGCGGCGCAGGATCTTCGGGAAGTAGGTGTTCTTCGTCTCGGTCTGCAGGTTGATCTTCACGCCGATGCGCGCCAGGTTCGCGGCCACCGCCTGGCAGATCGCCGCGTCGTTGACGTAGCGGTCGTTCGGGCAGTTCATCGCCACCTCGAAGCCGCTGGGGTAGCCGGCCTCGGCCAACAGCTTCTTCGCCGCCTCCACGTCGTAGGGCAGGCGCTTGTTCATGTCGGGCTGGAAGCCGCGCACGCCGGGGCCGACCATCTCGGCCGTCGGAGTGGACGCGTTGCGCATCACGCGGCTCTTGATCGCCTCAATGTCGATGGCCTGGTAGAAGGCCTGGCGCACGCGCTTGTCCTTGAAGGGGTTCTTGCCCTTCACGTTGCTGAACAGCAATTCGTCGCGCTTCTGGTCCATGCCGAGGAAGATGGTGCGCAGCTCGGCCCCTTGCAGCACCGTGAGGTTGCCACTGGACTTCACACGCTCGACGTCCTGCAGCGGCACCGGCTCCATCACGTCGATCTCGCCGGACAGCAGCGCGGCCACGCGCGTGGCGTCGTTGCCGATCGGCGTGAACACGACCTCGTCGACGTTGCCCTCGACCTTGTCCCAGTAGTTGAAGTTGCGCACGAGCACCGTGCGCGTGCTCGGTTGGCGCTCCTTCAGGCGATACGGCCCGGTGCCGTTGGCCTTGAAGCTGGCGGTGTTCTCCACACCCTTGCGGCGATCGACCGGTTTCTCGGCCTTGTTCTCTTCGCACCACTTGTGGCTCATGATGGCCAGCGTCGTGAGCGTGTCGGGCAGGATGGGGAACGGCGCGCCGGTCTCGATCTCCACCGTGGAGGCATCGACCTTGCGCACGGCCTTGATCGGCGCGGTGACGCCCTTCATGTCGGAGCCGTCACCGGCGGCACGCTTGAAGGAAAACACCACGTCGTCGGCGTCGAAGGACGTGCCGTCGTGGAATTTGACACCCTTGCGCAATTCGAAGCGCCACACGGTGGGCGAGGTCTGCGACCACTTGGTGGCCAGCAGAGGCTTCAATGCCATGTCCTTGCCGCGCCCCACCAGGGCTTCGTAGACGCTGGCCGTGAAGCTCAGCTGCAGCGTCTCGTTCAGCGAATGCGGATCCATCGACTGCACGTCGCCCGCATTGGCCACGCGCAAGGTCACGGCCTGCGCCACAGCGCAGGTGAGCGCCATCGCGGTGGCAAGCAAGGTCGTCTTGAAATTCATTGATCTTCTCCTGGGGAATCGTTCTTCGTGGGAACGGGGGTCAAAGCGGCATGGCCCGTTCGGCCAGTGACGCCAGCAAGGCCGCACCGAGCGGCAGGATCTCGTCGTTGAAGTCGTAGCGGCCGTTGTGCAGGAAGCAGCTCGCGTCGCCGCCCTGCCCGATGCGCAGGTAGGCGCCGGGCTTGGTCTGCAGCATGAATGAAAAGTCCTCGGCACCCATGCTCGGCGGCAGGTCGCGCAGCACCTTGTCGGCGCCGACCAGCGACTTCGCCACTTCGGCCGCGAAGGCCGCCTCGGCCGGCGTGTTGATGGTGGCCGGATAGACGCGCTGGTAATTCAGCGATGCGGTGGCGCCGAAGCCGACCGCCACCGACTCCACGAGCCGGCCGAGCCGCTCCTCGATCATGTCCTGCACCTCGCGCTTGAAGGTGCGCACGGTGCCGATCAGCCGCGCCTGGCGCGGGATCACGCTCATGGCGCCCAGATCGCCCGCCTGCATGCCGCACAGGCTGACGACGGCGCTGTCCAGCGGATTGACGTTGCGCGACACCAGGCTTTGCGCGGCGGTGATGATGTGCGCAGCGACGAGCACCGGATCGATCGCCATGTACGGGTGCGCGCCGTGGCCGCCCCGACCGTTGACGCAGATCTCCACGCGGTCGGCCGCAGCCATCATCGGCCCGGCATTGACGCCGATGGCGCCGGCCGGCAACTGCGGCCAGTTGTGCATCGCGTAGACCGCCTCGACGGGAAAGCGCTCGAACAGGCCCTCGTCGATCATCGCCTTGGCACCGGCGAAGCCTTCCTCGCCCGGCTGGAAGATCAGCACCGCGCTGCCGTTGAAATTGCGCGTGGCGGCCAGGTGGCGCGCCGCACCGAGCAGCATCGTCGTGTGGCCGTCGTGGCCGCAGCCGTGCATCAGCCCTTGCGTCGTCGAGCGCCAGCTGAAGTCGTTCTCCTCGCGCATCGGCAGCGCGTCCATGTCGGCGCGCAGACCGATCATGCGCTTGGCGTCGTTGCGCTTCCCGTGCACGACCGCGACCACGCCGGTCTTGCCGATGCCGGTGTGCACCTCGTCGACGCCGCACACGCGCAGCGCCTCGGCCACGCGCGCCGCGGTGCGCGTCTCCTCGAAGCCGAGCTCCGGATGTGCGTGCAGGTCACGGCGAAACGCCGTGAGCTCCGCGTGCCAGCCGACGAGGCGCTGATACGCACCTGCGGACAGGTCGGGCATGCCCGCCATCAGTGGCCTCCTGATGAGCCGTCAATGCGCAGCCGCGGGTCCACGGCGAAGTACAGCAGATCCACCACCAGGTTGATGATCACGAAGATCAGCGCGATCAGGCACAGGTAGGCCGCCATCACCGGAATGTCGGCGAACTGCACCGCCTGGATGAACAGCAACCCCATGCCTGGCCATTGAAACACCGTCTCGGTAATGATCGCAAAGGCAATCAAACCGCCGATCTGCAAACCCATGATGGTCATCACCGGTACCAGCGTGTTCTTCAGCGCGTGGCCGAAATACACGCTGCGGTTCGGCAGCCCGCGTGCGCGCGCGAACTTGATGTAGTCGGCGCGCAGCACCTCCAGCATCTCGGAGCGCACCAGGCGCAGCACCAGCGCCATCGGGTACAGCGACAGCGTGAACGCCGGCAGGATCATGTGCTTCCAGCCGTCGGCCGTGAGCAGGCCGCTGGTCCATGAGCCGAAGGCGACCACCTCGCCGCGCCCGAAGCTGGGCAGCCACTTCAGCAGCACGGCGAAGATGAGGATCAGCAGGATGCCGATGAGGAAGTTGGGCAGCGACACGCCGAGCAGCGAGCCCGTCATCATCAGCTGCGAGAAGAAGCCGCCGCGCCGCAGCGCCGCATAGACGCCCATCGGGATGCCGGCCAGCAGCCCGATGATCGCGGCGATGGACGCCAACTCCAGCGTCGCCGGGAAGCGCTCGACGATCAGCGACGAGACCTTGCGGCCCTGCCGCAGGCTCAGGCCGAATTCACCCTGGGCCGCGTTGGCGACGAAGCGGGCGAACTGCAGCGGAAACGGCTTGTCCAGACCCAGGTCGGCACGCAGCTGCGTGCGCTGTTCGGGCGTGGCGTCCTGCCCCAGCAGGTTGGTCACCGGGTCGCCGACATACTGGAACAGCATGAAAGCGATGAAGGCCACGGCCAGCATCACCAGGACGGCTTGGGCGAGGCGGCGAAGAATGAAAGCGAGCATGAAGGAGGCGGCAGCGGATGCATCCGGTGATGCACCACAAAGCATCCATCCGATTCTGAAAGATAGGCATCATCCGCAAAACGCGTGCCGCCCGCAAACGGGAAAGTCCTGAGGTCGTCTAGACAAGAAAAAAGCCGCCCCGAGGGGCGGCTTTGGCGTTCTGAACGACCCGCCAGCGGCGGGCCGCTCTGGTCATCAGAACGAGTGACGCAGACCGCCTTCGAAGCCTTGCGACTTGCCGTTGGTGGCCGTACCGACACCTTGCGAGCCCACGGTGAACGCTGCGCCACCGCTGTTGGTGATGCGCGAATACGTGCCATACAGCGCAGTGCGCTTGGACAGGTTGTAGACGTAGCCCAGTGCGTATTGCTTGGCGGTCGGCTCGGTCAGGCCACCGGTGACCTTGGTGTGATCGTACGCAGCGTGGATTTCACCTTGGCCCATCGGAACGACCACGCCCAGCAGGTAGGTCTTGGCCTTCAGCGGATCGAACTTGGCGTCAACGTACTGTGCCATCAGCTTCGCCATCCCGAAGTCATAGGCGCCGCCGATGTTGGCCAGCTTGTACTTGGCGCCGCTCGGATCGATCGTCGTTTGGCCGTAGGCCGCGGCGACATCGATCGGGCCGGCTGCATAGCCGATGCGGCCGCCAGCGTACTTGTTGTTGGCCAGCGTGCCGTTGTTGCCGCCTTCACCGGCAGCGACCTGGGCCTGGCCGTAGATGCCACCAATGCCGGAGGGCAGGAAGTACCCGACGCTGTTGTCCGCACGCACCAGCGTGCTGGCGCCGCTACCGAGCGTGGTGACAACGTTCAGGAACGAGCCGACGCCGTTGGTGCCGAACGGATCGAACACCGTCAGGTTCCAGAAGGACGGATCGTAGTCACGGCCAAGGCGCACTTCACCGAAGTTGCCCAGCAGGCTCACCGTCGAACGGCGGTTGAAGAACTTCGCCCGGCTGGAACCGTCTGGCCCGTTGCCGGTCGTGAGGTTGGCGCCGACTTGGCCGATGTCATTCGACATGCCGGCCTCCAAATGGAAGCCAGCCTTCAGGCCGCCACCGAGGTCTTCCACGCCGCGGAAACCGAGACGGCTGCTGTTGATGCCGTCGGTGCCCATGCGCTTGATCTTCGTGCTTGCGCCGGTGACGCCATTGTCGTTCTTCACCTCACCGACGTTGATGTCCACGATGCCGAACAGGGTCACCGACGACTGCGCCGACGCAGCACCTGCGAAAGCGCCGAGCACTGCGAGAGCGAGCAGAGATTTTTTCATTGCAACTATCTCCTAGGTTGAACAAGAGGTCCCGATCGTGGGGATCACCCGGCTCACCTTGAAGAAGGAAAGTTGCGGGCTGATCAGGCCAACCTCCTCAGCGGAAGTTGCCGCTATTGCACCAGAGGGTCAGAAGCATTGCCAAGGTTTGCCGGAGAAAATCGTCCTGGCTGTTGTCTGAGCACAACGAGACGTCGAAGGGCATTTCACAAGCTAGGATCGAGCCAACCGTGAAGACACTTTCAGCGCTCGATAGACTGTTGGTTTGCGCCGACGGCGCGCTCAAGACCTTGTCCGGCGCTTCGCATGCCGCACGCCCATCGCCCAGCGGGGGCAGCGAATCGTCCTCACTCGAAGCGAACGAGCGCCGCTTGTCGGGCGCGCTGATGCGCGTGGACCATGTCGGCGAGGTGTGCGCCCAGGCGCTGTATCAGGCGCAAGCACTGGTGGCGCGCGATGAAGCGCTGCGACACCAGTTCGAGCAGGCCGCGCGCGACGAAGTCGATCACTTGGCGTGGACCGAGGAGCGCTTGCAGGAACTCGGCGCGCGCACGAGCTTGCTCAATCCCTTGTGGTATGCGGGCGCGTTCGGCATCGGCCTGGTCGCGGGCCGCTTCGGCGATGCGCGCAGCCTCGGCTTCGTCGTCGAGACCGAGCGCCAGGTCGAGCAGCATCTGGCCAGCCACATGCAGCGCCTGCCCGCGGCGGATACCGCCTCGCGGGCGATCGTCGCGCAGATGAAGGAAGACGAATCGCGCCACGCCGATGCAGCGTTGCAGGCCGGCGGCGCGGAGCTGCCGCTGCCCGTGCGCGCTCTGATGCGTGCCGCAGCGCGCGTGATGACGAGCACCGCGCACTACGTCTGATCGATCAGTCCTCGACGATCTCGTAACTCGTCGTCACCTCGGCGGTTTTAGCGAGCATCACGGTCGCCGAGCAGTACTTCTCGTGCGACAGCTCGATCGCGCGCTGCACCGCCGCTTCCTGCAGGCCGCGGCCAGTGACGATGAAGTGCGCGTTGATCTTCGTGAACACCTTCGGGTCGGTGGCCGCGCGCTCGGCGCTGACCTTGACGCGGCAGCCGCGGATGTCGTGCCGACCGCGCTTGAGGATCAGCACGACGTCGTAGGCAGTGCACGCACCCGCACCGGCCAGCAGCGTTTCCATCGGGCGCGGTGCGAGATTGCGACCTCCGCCATCGGGTGCGCCGTCCATGGTCAACAGGTGACCACTACCGGTCTCGGCGACGAACGCCATGCCGTCGCGCGCCAGCCAATTGATCGTGCACTCCATCGGGACAACCTCTTGTTCAGGGTGCGCATTGCGCACCGACTGTTGATCCGAGCAGCATTGTGCAACGCATCACATCACCTTGGTGCTACCTCTCTAGCAAGGGGCCTCGAATCGTATTGCAGTGCAGCATCGATGCGACTACACTGGTTCGCAACTGCTGCATGACTTGCAGCGACCGGTTGTCTCCTCCACCTCCTCCATTGGTGGATTCGGCCCAGGGCTCACGCCCTGGGCCTTTTCTTTTGTCCCGCTGCCGTAAGATGCGGCGCCGCACAAAGACCGACGCTCCCGGAGGAGAACCCCGCATGACACGCCGCAGTTCGGCTGCTGCCCAGAACGACTACCTCAAGCGCATCCTCACCGCACGCGTCTACGACGTGGCGAACGAGACGCCGCTGGAGCCGGCGCGCAGCCTGTCCAAGCGCTTGTCCAATCAAGTGCTGCTCAAGCGCGAGGACACGCAGCCGGTGTTCAGCTTCAAGCTGCGCGGCGCTTACAACAAGATGGTGCACCTGAGTGCCGAGCAGCTCGAACGAGGCGTCATCTGCGCGTCGGCCGGCAACCACGCGCAAGGCGTGGCGCTGTCGGCACGCCGCCTAAGCTGCCGCGCGGTGATCGTGATGCCGGTGACCACGCCGAAGGTGAAGGTCGACGCGGTGCAGTCGCTCGGCGGCGAAGCGGTGCTGCATGGCGACAGCTATTCCGACGCTTACGTGCATGCGCTGGAGCTCGAGAAGGCCCAGGGCCTGACCTTCGTGCACCCGTTCGACGATCCCGACGTGATCGCCGGCCAGGGCACGATCGCGATGGAGATCCTGCGCCAGCACCAGGGGCCGATCGACGCGGTGTTCGTCGCCATCGGCGGCGGCGGCCTGATCTCCGGCGTGGCCTCGTACATCAAGGCGGTGCGACCGGAGATCAAGGTGATCGGCGTGCAGACCACCGACTCCGACGCGATGGTGCGATCGGTGCGCTCGGGCAAGCGCGTACAGCTGAGCGACGTGGGCCTGTTCTGCGACGGCACCGCGGTGAAGATGGTCGGCGAAGAAACCTTCCGCCTGACGCGCGAGCTGGTCGACGACTTCGTGATCGTCGACACCGACGCGGTGTGCGCCGCGATCAAGGACGTGTTCCAGGACACGCGCAGCATTCTCGAGCCCTCGGGCGCGATGGGCGTGGCCGCGGTAAAGCAGTACGTCGAGACGCACAAGCTCAAGGGCAAGACCTTCGTCGCCGTGACCTGCGGCGCCAACATGAACTTCGACCGCCTGCGTTTCGTCGCCGAGCGCGCGGAGGTTGGCGAGCAGCGTGAAGCCCTGTTCGCGGTGACGATGCCGGAGGAGCGCGGCTCGTTCCGGCGCTTCTGCGAACTGATCGGCCCGCGCAGCGTGACCGAGTTCAACTACCGCATCTCCGACGAGAAGATCGCGCACGTGTTCGTCGGCCTGTCGATCACGAAACGCGACGAGGTGGAGAAGGTCGAGCGCAACTTCGTGCGCCACGGCTTCCCCACGCTGAACCTCACCGACGACGAGATGGCCAAGCAGCACATCCGCCATCTGGTGGGCGGCCGCTCCGAACTGGCGCACGACGAACGGCTCTATCGCTTCGTCTTCCCCGAGCGGCCGGGCGCGCTGATGAAGTTCCTCGACGCGATGCACCCGAACTGGAACATCAGCCTCTTCCACTACCGCAACCAGGGCGCGGACTATGGCCGCATCCTCGTGGGCATCCAGGTGCCGCGCGGCGACAGCAAGGCCTTCAAGGAGTTCCTCGCCACACTGGCCTACCCCTGCGTCGACGAGACGGAAAACCCTGTGTATCGGCTGTTCCTGCGCTAAGGTCTCGAACCGTACACTGCGCGTATGAAAGGCCCCCAGCTCACTTCGTTCGCGGCCCCCGAGGGGCGCTCAGCGACCTTCGGGCGGCCGTGCGGGCGCTGAGATGTCGGTGAACCGCTCGCTCATCTCGCCCACCTCGAACCCGTCGCTCGAGCGGGCGTTGCGCGACAAGCTCGAGCGGCGCGCCGAAACGGCGGGCAGCCTCGGCGAGCTGGAGCCGCTGGCGGTGCGCATCGGCCTGATGCAGAACACGCTGAAACCGCGCTTCGTCGACCCGCAGATCGTCGTCTTCGCCGCCGACCACGGGCTCGCGGTCGATGGCGTGAGCAGCACGCCGCTGCGCAGTGCCACCTCGGAATCGGTGCAGCAGTTGCTGACCGCACAGCTGCCGCTGGCCGTGTTCGCCAACATCCAGGGCATGAACCTGAGCGTTGTCGACAGCGGCGTTGCCGAGTCGCTCGCGCCGCATGCGCGGCTGATGGCACGCAAGATCGCGCACGGCACGCGCAATGCGCGCGTCAGCGCGGCGATGTCGGTGGAGCAGGCGCACGCGGCGATCCGCGCCGGCATGGAAATCGCCGACGGGCTGCCGGGCAACGTCGTGGCCTGCGCCGGCATCGGCATCGGCGCGCACGAAAGCGCCGCGCTGCTGCTGTCGCGCCTCACCGATTGCCCGGTGCGCGATCTCGTGCATGCCGGGCCCGAAATGAGCCCCGATCACCTGGCGCACCTGCTGATCGTCACGCAAGGCGCGCAGGGCCGTCACCGCGAAGTGACCGATCCGGTGGAGGTGCTGGCCGCCTTCGGTGGCTTCGAGATGGCGATGATGGTCGGCCTCATGTTGGTGGCCGCGAGCAAGCGCCATCTCATCATGGCCGACGGCATGGCGGCCTGTGCCGCGCTGATGGTCGCCTCGCGCATCGCCGCACCGGTCACCGACTACTGCGTGTTCTGCCGCAGCCACGGCCACCACGGGCTGGACCAGGCGCTGCATCTGTTCCGCGCCTCGGCGCTGCTCGAGCTGGGCATGGAGAGCACCGACGGCACCGGCGCCACGCTAGCCTGGCCGCTGGTAAGAAGCGCGGCCGCCTTGCTCACCGAAGTGGTCGAAGGCGAAGACCCGGGTCCGTCACGCCCGGCCGAGGACTCGATGTTCGGCGGCCCGTCCACGCGCTCCGGCGTGCTCGACGCCGCGGGCTGAACTTGCTCGGGCGCAAGCCCGGGAGCGCCGGGCCGCCCCAAGCCCCGGGCTGACCCCTCGGGGGACCGGCTGCGGTACGCCGCAGCCGAGGGGCTGACATCTAACATCTAACGCGGCTGACCGCCGGGCTGCATCGGCTGCGACTGCGGCGGACTGGCGGGCACCGGCTGCGGCGGCACCGGCTGCACGCGCGTCGGGTCGATCACCCCAGCGGCAGATGGTGCTGGCATCAGCGGCGCGGCGGCAGGTGGTGCTGGCATCAGCGGTGCGGCCGCCTCACCGCTGACGGCGTTCGGGAGCACGCCGGTGGCTGCGCTCGGCGGCGGCGGCAGATTCAGCGTGGCACTCGCCGGCCCACCTCGCGGGCCAAGTTCCGCACCGCGAGCACTGACGGCCAGCAGCGTCGTGTCGCCGTCGACTACCGCTCCGACGCGATAGTGGCGCGCAGGCTTGCCGTCGATCGTGATGAGTGCCAGCCCTTCGCCGCTGCTCGAAGACTTCGGCGCCACCACGCCGACCAGGCGAAAGCGGCTGCTGGCCTCGGCCTGCACCGTCGGGGCCGCCGCAGCGACCGGCTCGCGGCCGAGCAGTTTCGAGAAGTCGCCGGCGGGGGCCTGCGGGTTCAGGGCCGCGGTGTGCGCGGGGGCGCGCGGCGCGCTCACAACCAGGCGCAGGCCCCAGAACATCACGCTCGCTGCCACTGCAGCCCAGATGAAGAATGCCAACGCGCGTGCCGCCATGTCAGTGACCGCCCGGCCGCCAAGGGCCACGAAGTGGCCCACTGTCGTGGACCACGGGCACTGAGCGCCCCTCGGGGGCCGCAAACGACAGTGAGCTGGGGCTGTCCATTCAGCCGATTATCATGCACGGATGACCTCTCACCCTGCCTCTGCCCCCCAGCGTGCGCGCGGCTTCACGCTCATCGAGCTGATGGTCGTGCTGGTCATCATCGGCGTGCTCGCCGCGCTGATCGTGCCCAACGTGCTCGAGCGCGCCGACGATGCGCGCGTCACCGCGGCGCGCACCGATGTGAACAATCTGATGCAACAGCTGAAGCTGTACAAGCTGGACAATCAGCGCTTTCCGAGCCAGGAGCAAGGCCTGGACGCACTGGTGCACAAGCCCACCGCGGCGCCCGCGCCCACCAACTGGAAGCCCTATCTCGACAAGCTGCCCAACGACCCCTGGGGCCGGCCCTACCAGTACCTCAACCCCGGCGTGAAAGGCGAGATCGATGTGTTCAGCTTCGGCGCCGATGGTCAACCCGGGGGCGAAGGCAAGAACGCCGATATCGGCTCCTGGCAGTAATGACTGCCCCTCGTCCGCGGGGTACCGCGGCCGATCCCCCGAGGGGATGCGCCCGTGGCTTGGGGCGGCCCGGCGCTCACGGGCGCGCGCATCGTCCGGGTTCACCCTCATCGAGCTGCTGGTCGTCGTTGCGCTGATCGGCATCGTCGCCGGCATGGTGTCGCTGTCGCTGCGCGACCCGTCGGTGACGCGGCTGGAGCAGGAAGGCGCCCGCCTGTCGACCCTGCTCGAAGCCGCACGCAGCGAGGCGCGCGCGTCGCACCTGGCCGCGCGCTGGGAGATCAACCGCGGCAATGACCCCGGCGACTTCCGTTTCGTCGGGCTGCCGTCGTCGACCGAGCTGCCCAACCGCTGGCTGAGCGAAGGCGTCAGTGCCGAGATCATTGGCGCGCGCGCGTTGACCTTGGGCCCCGAGCCGCTCATCGGCGC
>VBDL01000418.1:0-963 GCA_005884255.1 Betaproteobacteria bacterium
GCGAAAGCAGCTTCGTTTCGGCAATCTGGAACTTGAGCTTCAGCGCGATCGCCTGGAAGACTCCGGCATAGGCTTCGCGCAGGACCTTGGTGCCGATGGCCGTCGGGTTCTCCGGCGCCATGAACACGCCATCGTCCGTATAGAGCTGCACAGCAGCATTCACGTCGCTGGAGTTCAGCGCTTGCTCGTACTTGTTCAGCAACTGCTCGATCTGAGCTTGCGGGCGGCTGTCCGCCGCATGTGATTTGGCCGAGGCCCCTTGCGGCTCCTTTGCCAGGGCGGCCGGGGCCACGACTTGAAGAGCAAGGCAAGCGGCGGCGACAGCCAGATGTGTTTTCATGTTCAGTCCTTGTGGTTGCGCGGTGATGTGCGCTGAAGGAAAGATACGGACTCGGCCCTGGCTGCACTAGCCGGCGCAAGCTCAAATCAATTTCTCGCCGATGAGAAAGTGGCGTCGGGACGCCGTGCTCGAGTCGGCGGCTATGGCGGTCACGTTCAGTCCAGCGCAATCCTGGCGCGCTTGACGATCTCGGCGAAGCGGCGCGTGTCGGTCTCGATGACCTTGCTGATGTCCGCGGGTGGCGCAATCCACGGTTCGAATCCGAAGCCGGCAAAACGCTCGCGGACCTCCGGCTCGGCCAAGGCCTTGGCCACGCCCGCGCCGATGCGCTCGATCGTCGGCTTGGGCGTGCCCCTGGGCCCGAAGAGCGCGACCCAGGTCCGCAACTCGAAGCCGGCCGGGCCACCCGCCTCGGCCACCGTCGGTATGTCCGCGTAGCCGGCGAGGCGCTTCGGGCCGGCATAGGCGAGGAACCTGACCTTCTTCGCGCGGACCATGGGCCCGGCCGTCGCGGCCGTGCCGAAGGCCCAGTCGATGTCGCCGGCGGCCACCGAGGTGTAAACCATCGGCAGCTCCTTGAACGGCACGTGCCTCATCTTGACGCCGGTCGCGCCTTCGAGCAT
>VBDL01000418.1:1203-2782 GCA_005884255.1 Betaproteobacteria bacterium
GCCCGCGGCGATCCACGTGTTGCCGCCGGGCTTGTTGTCGATCAGCACTTGCTGGCCCCAATCTCGCGAGAGCATTTCGCCGATCTGGCGCATCACCGCGTCCGGGCCGCTGCCGGCGGAGTACGGGAGCACCGCGCGCACCGGCTTGGTCGGAAAGGTCTGCGCGGCAGCGGGCGCGATGGCGAAGACTATCAGGGCGCTTGCGGCGAGCAGGCGCCGGCACGTCAGGTGGTTCATCGATATTCCTTCACGTCGATGGATGGCACACGGCGCGGTGCTGCGCCTCGAATGCGGCGGTGAAATGCGGGTCGCGCCGCTTGAGCTCGTCGTGGCTCACCTGGCCGGTGCGCCGCATGTAGTCGTAGGCGAAGCTCACCGGGTCCAGGTGCAGCTTGTCGGCCACGTTTTCGTACCAGTCCAGGCTTCTTGCAGCCGCGCTCTGGAAGCTCGACGACGCCGGCCGGCGCGTGCCTTCGAAAGCGGCAAACGCGCCCGGCAGATCGTTCGGGTGCTCGACCAGGCCACGGTGCAGCGCGATGGCATCCTGCATCGCCATGCGCGTGCCCGAGCCGAGCGAGAAGTGCACGGTGCGCAGCGCGTCGCCGAGCAGCACGATGTTGCGATGTGTCCAGTGCTCGTTCCTGACGATGTTGGCCTCGAACCAGAGCGAGCGGTTGGTCAGCAGCTCGTTGCCGCCCAGCTCGGGGCGGAATACCTCGGCGCAAAGGCGCCGGCTTTCGTCTTCGCTGGCCTTGTCCAGGCCCGCGCGCTGCCAGGTGTCCGGATCCACCTCGACCAGGAACGTGCTCAGCTCGGGGCTGTACTGGTAGCTGTGCGCGATGAACACGCCGTGCGGCGTCTCGCGGAAGATCAGCGACACCGGGTGAAAGCGCTGCCGCGTGCCATACCAGGCGAACTTGTTGCGGCGCTTCTCGAAGCACGGCCGGAACTCATCGGCGAACTGCCTGCGCACGGCGCTGTTCCCGCCATCGGCAGCGACGACCAGGTCGACCTCCCGCGCCAGCGACTGCACCTCGTCGATGCGCGTTCCGTACTCGATCTGCACGCCCACGCGCCGGCAGGCGCGCTGCAGCGTGTTCAGCATGTCGATGCGGGCCGTGCGCGAGAAGTGGTTGCCGTGAATCTGCACATGGGTGCCGCGGTGCACCACCTCCATGTAGTCGCACTTTTCGTGGTGGGCGGTGAACTCGGCGAAGAACTCGGGGTCGGCCTCCTCTAGGAAGCCGAGGCCGATGTCCGAGAACACGACGCCCCAACCGTAGGTGGCACCTTGCGGGTTCTGCTCGTAGACGCGGATCTCGTGCGAGGGGTCGTGCTTCTTCGCGAGCATCGCGAAGTACAGGCCGGCAGGGCCGGCGCCGATGACGGCGATCTTCATGGCAGGCGGCTCGCTGCCGCTTCGGCGGCCAGCAGATCGGCGATGCGCTTCTTCAATGCAGGCTTGTCGAGCTTGCCGACACGCGTGAGCGGGTAGCTGTCGACGACCTCGACACGCTCGGGGCACTTGTACTTGGCCAGACCCAGGCCGAGCAGGAAGGTGCCGAGCGCGTTCACGTCG
>VBDL01000418.1:2866-6421 GCA_005884255.1 Betaproteobacteria bacterium
TCGACCTCCTCGCAGCCGATCTTCTCGCCGCCTCGGTTGACGTTGTCGCGCAGGCGACCTTCGAACGCATAGAAGGTGACGCCGTCGACGACGTGCGCGCTCATCATGTCGCCGCTGCGATAGAAGCCGTCGGAGGTGAAGGCGGTCGCGTTGGCCTCGGCGTTGTCGAAGAATCCGGTCAGGCTGGACGGCCCGCGAAAACACATCTCTCCCGCCTCGCCGGGCGCGACCGGTTGTTCGGTTTCGGGCACCAGCAAGCGGATCTCGTCGTCCGCGCAACCCGACGCGCCCTGCGTGTGATGGCGCGCGAACGCCGGCGCATCAGCGGGCGAACCCAGCAGCAGCCCTTCGGTGATGCCATACAGGTTGGAGCACGGCACCTTGAGGTGTGCCTCGAGCTTGTCGGCGCGGCTCATCGTCGCAAACAGCAGCAGCGACGACAGGTCGTGCTTTGCGATGTCGGTGTAGGCCAGCAGCTGCGGCGCGATCGGCCCGATCGACAGCGCGTGCGTCACGCGGTGCTGCGCGATCAGATCGAGCATGCGGGGGATGTCCACCTTCGGCATCAGCACCGTGGTCACGCCCGTCAGCACCGCCGGGATCAGCGCATAGAGCTGTCCCGCGTTGTGCAGCAGCGGCAGCGACCAGATCACGCGGCTGTCGGCGCCGATGCGATAGCGCCGCATCCAGCCCGCCGAATGCCCGAGGTATTCGGCATGGAAGCGCGGGATGATCTTCGGCACGCCGGTCGTTCCGCCGGAAAGCTGGAAGCTCAGCACGTCGCCGCTCGCGAGCGGCACGCCGGCGAGGCGCTCGCGCGCGCTGGCCAGCGGCATGCCGTCGATCAAGGCATCGAGGCTCGCTGCGCCGGGCGCGCTGCCTCGCACGACGACGAGATGCCGCAGCGATGCATGCTTCTCGACCATGCTCGCAGCGAAGGCAGCGAGGTCGAAGCTGTTGAAATCCGCCTGCACGAAATAGCCGTGCGCGCCGGACTGCCGCGTCAACTGGCCGATCTCGATCTCGCGGTGCTGCGGCAGCGAACACACCGGCACGATGCCGGCCTTGTAGCAGCCGAGCAGCACGACGGCGGTCTCGACGTTCGTGCCGAGCTGGAAGATGGCGCGGTCACCGGTGCGCAGCCCGAGGTTCAGCAGTGCCGCGGCCAGGCGCTCGGTGACCTCGTCGAGCTCGCGAAAGCCCAGCGTGCGCTCGTCGCTGATGAAGGCCGCTCGATCGGGGTAGCGCCTCGCGGTGGCGCGCAACGCATCGCCGACGGTCGAGTCGATCCACGCTCCGCTGGCGATGGACGCGTCGGCGCGTTGGACGGACGGGTAGGTCACGCCGTCGATGGGGCTCAGGATGCCGGTCATGTCCTGTCTCCCGGCGTGATCAGGGCGCGTTCGCGGTCGAGCACTTCGATGCGGCCATGCACCCCGCCGGTGAACAGGCCATACCAGACCGCTGGCTTGAGCCCCAGGGTCTTGCGCCGGAACTCGAGCGGCCCTTTGGCTTCGATGCAGTCGTAGCCGTCCCGCGCGACGACGCGGCAATCTCGGCGGCGGGCGGCGTCCGCCACCAGTGGGGCGAACTCGTCGACCCGGGGCACGTAGATGCGCAAGCCCGCAGCGCTGCGCCGACCGCGCTGGTCCAGCAGTGCGGCCTTGCGCTGCCAGATCTCGTCGACCGCAGTGACGCGCCGGCCGGCGCGCGCCGCGGCGTCTTCGGCTTCGACCGCCGCTTGCAGCGTGAGCGCAGCGTCCGCCGCATCGATGGCCGCCAGCGGCCGCAGCTTGCGGGTGAACTCGATGAAGTAACCGTTCGGGTCGCGCACGTAGATCGACTCGATCACCTCGTGGCGCGTCTCGACGGACACGTTGAGGCCCTGGGCTTCGAGGTGCTGCTTCCAGGCCTGAAGCGCCTCGGCGCTGTCGACCCGCCAGGCCGTGTGCGTGGCGTCGAACAGATGGTCCTCGGGCAGCGGCTTCATCGTGGCGCGACCTTCGAGCGCGGCCGGCTCGTCGCTGCCGAGGTAGTAGAAGAACGCGATCGTGCTGCCGTTGCCGCTGTCGAAGAAGAAGTGCAGGAAGTCGGGGTGCGTGGCCGGCCCCCAGCCGCGCGCCGAGATCACGTGCACCAGCGGCAAGCCGAGCTTGTCGCGGTAGAACTCGATGGTCTCGCGCAGCTTCCAGGTGGGACGCGCGGTGTGGTCGACCCCGTTGAGGGCCAGGATCGACATGGGGTTGGAGGACGTGGCCATCCCGTTCCATTCATGCGGGGAAGGTCTCGCGCAGCCAGCCCGCGAGCAGGCGGCCGGCGTGGACGCGGCCAGGCTCTTCGTCGTTCGCGAGCGCTCGGCCATGGTGGTCACCGCGCACGCGGTGGTGCTGCTTGCGCTTCGATGCGATCGATTCGACGATGCGCTGCACGTCCCCCGGAAAACACGCCTGGTCGCCGGTGTATTCGACGACCAGCACCGGCTGAGTGAGCGCAGCGGCGGTCTTCGCCAGGCTGGCGTTCGATGCGATGCCCGACCAAGTCGAGAGCCAGCTTTCCGGCGTGCACTGGCGGGCGAAGCCGACCGCGCCGTAGTTCGATGCGTACGGGTCGGCACCCCACAGCGAGCCGAACTTGCGGTCCGACGGGTCGAGCGAGAGATCGAAGCAGCGCAGGTCGGCGTCGGTGCGCCAGACGTTGAAGATCGGGGTGTGCGCTGCCATGCGCTTGTCTTCGGCGCTGGCCGCGGGACCGGCCGCCTTGACGCGCTGGCGTGCTGCAAGGCGCCGGTCGATCAGCGCGCGCGCCAGGGCATCGATGCGCGCCACGCGCTCGCGCTGCGCGCCGCGGTAGCGTTCAATGAAGCCCGCCTCATAGCGGGTGCCTGTCGGCCCGGCATAGCCATTGGCCGGGTTCAGCGGATCGAGCGTGGCGTCCACCGACAGCGGATCGACCTCATCACTGACCGACGGGTCGATGCAGTTCAGCAGCAGCGCGCCCTGCCCCGGGTGCGGCCCGACGAGCACGAAGCCGTCGATGGCGGGCATCTCCAACTCGGTGAGTTGCGTCGGCTTGCCGCCGGGCGTCTTCGCGATTCGCTGTGCAGCCGGCAGCGCGGCCTGCTGCGCGTAGAAGGCATACAACCCGGCGCCGCCGGAATTGCCGAGCAGCACGATGCGCTCGAAGCCGCGTGACTTCAGATGGGCCAGGCCCGCGGCGACGTCATGCAACGCGAACTCGTGCTCCAGCCGCAGATCGTTGCCGACGGAGCGTGGCGACTGCGACCAGGCTGCATATCCCGCGCCGACGATGTCGGGGATGAGGTAGTGGCAGGCCATGAATTCGCGCGGATGCATCACGCACACGACGGTGTCGCTGCGCGTGGCGGGCTCGTACAGCGAGCCGCCGGTGGCAGCGTTGTCCCCCGTGCGCAGCACCACGTTCGTCGTTGTCGTGCCGGCCGGCACGTTGCGCGGATTCCAGTCGGTATTGAGGAAGCCGGCGGTGGCTTGGCCCGAAGACCCGGGTGAACTCATCTGTCGTCACGCCGGAAGGCGG
>VBDL01000418.1:6440-7313 GCA_005884255.1 Betaproteobacteria bacterium
TCTGGATCAATGTTAGGTCGATTCGACAGCACCGTCAAATATTTGACGTTAGTGTTAACCCGTGATGACGCTGCGAGTCTGTCCCTGCGTTCAGCGACGCTTGACCTGGCTTTCGAACACCTCGAGTGCCTCGCGCATCTGGCCGACGGCATCTTCGACACTGGCGGCGCGCGCCCGGCGCGGCTTGTCGGGCACGAGCATGCGCAGCCCGAAGTCGGCGATGGTCTCAGCCACGGTGCCGGCGTCCAGACCTCGACCGGCGTCGAACCACCACGCGCTCCAGTTGCACATGCCGATGATCGAGAAGGCGGCAATGCGAGCATCCGCGCCACGACGGAACTGGCCGCCATCGATGCCGCGTTGGATGACCCGCACGAAGTGATCGAGCACCGCGCGCCGCGCGTTCTGCGCGGCCGAGCGATGCGGTTCGGGCAGGCTGCTTTCGCTGCGCTCGACGACGCGAAATTGCACCGGGTGCGACAGGATCAAGTTGGCGTGCTGCTGGATCAAGAGGCGCAGCGCTTCGTCGGCGGGCAGCTCGTCGCGGCCCGAGACCGACTTGGCCAGCGCGCTGGCCTTTTCGGTGACCTCTTCCGTCAGCGCCTCCAGCATCGACTCCTTGCTGGCGAAGTAGTAGTACAGCGCCGTGCGGGTCATGCCCACGGCGTCGGCGATGTCGTTGATGTTGGTGCCGCCGAAGCCCTTCTCGATGAACAGGAGCGAGGCCGCGTCGAGAATCGCCTGACGTTGCGCGTCGCTTCGCGTGGGCCGCAGCTTGGCCGAGGTCGATGCAGTGCTCATGCTTCCTTCATGCTCGGTGTCCGACATCGGCATGGTAGCTGCGGCCGCAGCCGTGCTGCGAGTTCACCAGTT
>VBDL01000419.1 GCA_005884255.1 Betaproteobacteria bacterium
GTAAACTTGCTCGGTTTTACCTACACGCGGAGACACCCATGCTGTTCGGCAAGCTGATGCCGCGCGACGGCAATTTCTTCGAGCTGTTCAACGAGCATGGCGCGAAGATTGTCGAAGGCTCGCGCGCCTTCATGGCGATGATCGAGAACTATGCCGATGCCGCGCAGCGCGAGAAATACGCCGACGAGGTCGGCGCCGCCGAGCGCCAGGCCGACCGCGTGACCGCTGAAGTCAACCGGCTGCTGCACAAGACCTTCATCACGCCGATCGACCGCGAGCAGATCCACGGCCTGATCAACGCGATGGACGACATCCTCGACCTGCTGCAGGACGCCAGCGAGACGATGCAGCTGTACGACGTGAAGGCGATGACCGAAGAGGTGCTGCGCCTGGGCGACCTGAGCGCCAAGTGCTGCGAGCGCGTGCAGCACGCGGTGACCTTGCTGCCGCGCCTGAGCCAGCACGACGCCGCCGAAGCGGCGATCAAGACCTGCGAAGAGATCGACAAGCTCGAATCCGACGCCGACCGCGTGATGCGCGCGGCGATGTCCAAGCTGTTCCGCGAGCAGGAAGACGTGCGCGAGCTGATCAAGCTGAAGGCGATCTACGAGCAGCTGGAGTCCATCACCGACCGCTGCGAGGACGTGGCCAATCTGATCGAGGGCATCGTCCTCGAGAACTCCTGACCCTCGCATGACTTCGATCCAGGTCGGCTTCTGGGTCGTGGCGCTGCTCGTCGTGCTGGCGGTGGCGTTCGACTTCATGAACGGCTTTCACGATGCGGCCAACTCCATCGCCACCGTCGTCAGCACGGGCGTGCTGAAGCCACACCAAGCGGTGGTGTTTGCTTCGGCCTTCAACTTCATCGCGCTGTTCATCTTCCAGCTCAAGGTGGCGGCGACCATCGGCAAGGGCATCGTCGTGCCCGGCGTGGTCGACCACCATGTGGTGTTCGGCGCACTGATCGGCGCCATCGCATGGAACGTCATCACCTGGTGGTACGGCATCCCGTCGAGCTCGTCACATGCGCTGATCGGCGGCATCGTCGGCGCGGTGATGGCCAAGACCGGGGCCGGTGCACTGATCGGCGCGGGCATCTGGAAGACGGTGTTGTTCATCTTCGTGTCGCCGGCGCTCGGCTTCGCACTGGGCTCTCTGCTGACGCTGATCGTCGCCTGGCTGTTCCGGAGCTCGTCGCCGCTGCGCGTGGACAACTGGTTCCGCCGTCTGCAACTGGTATCCGCCGGCCTGTACAGCCTCGGCCACGGCGGCAACGATGCGCAGAAGACCATCGGCATCATCTGGATGCTGTTGATCGCCGCGGGCTACGCGGGCGCCAGCGACAAGCTGCCGCCGCTGTGGACGATCTGGGCCTGCTACATCGCCATTGCCCTGGGCACGATGTTCGGCGGCTGGCGCATCGTCAAGACTATGGGCCAGCGCATCACCAAGCTCAAGCCGGTAGGCGGTTTCTGCGCGGAGACCGGCGGGGCGCTGACGCCGTTCATTGCCACGGGGCTCGGCGTGCGGGTGTCGACCACGCACACGATCACCGGCGCCATCGTCGGCGTCGGCTCGACGCGCCGCGCATCGGCGGTGCGCTGGGGCGTGGCGGGCAACATCGTGTGGGCGTGGATCTTCACGATCCCCGCATCGGCCTTCATCGCGGCCGTGTTCTATTGGGTCGGCCTGACCCTGCTCTAAGCCGCGAGGAATTCGAACAGGCGCTGGCCTGCGAACGCGATGGTTGCCATCAGCGCGGTGGCGCCGAGCATCAGCGCCGCGATCACGCCGAGGATCGCGGCCCAGCCGCTGGGGCGTGACGGAGCGCCCGCGTTCCAGCGCGCGTCCCACTTCTCGTCGGGCGTCAGGCCGTAGATGATCGCCAGCAGCATCGTACCGGCGAGCATCAGCCCGAGCAGCAGCACCAGCAGCGAGCCGAGGCGGTCGTCCTGGCCGAGCAGCCTCATGCGCCATGCACCGTAGGCACCGAACAGTGTCGGCACGGCATGCAACCAGGCCCACGTGTCGCGCGGACCGCGCAGGTACAGGCGATGCGCGCCGAGGGTGCCGCCCACCAGCGCGAGCCAGGTGGCCAGCGTCTTCGACCGCGTCATGCGTCGACCGGGGCGGTGGTGTCACCCAATCCGAGCGCGCGCTGCATCAGCACCACGTCGCGCCACTGGCCGAACTTCCAGCCGGCGGACTTCAGCACGCCGGTGTGCTCGAAGCCGAGCGCGCGGTGCAGGCCGATCGAGCCGGCATTGGCGGAGTCGCCGATCACCGCCAGCATCTGCCGCGCGCCGAGCGCCTCGCAGCGCGCGATCAGCTCGGCCAGCAGCAGCCGGCCCACGCCCTGGCCGCGCGCCGCGTCGGCGAGGTAGATCGAGTCTTCCAGGCAGAAGCGATAGGCGCGGCGCGGGCGGAAGTGGTTGGCGTAGGCATAGCCGAGTACCGCGCCACCGCGATCGGCCACGAGCCAGGGCAAGCCCTTGGCGAGCACATCGTCGCGGCGGCGGGCCACCTCGGCTTCGTCGGGGGCGTCGAGCTCGAAGGTGCCGGTGCCGCGGTTCACGTTCCAGGCGTAGATCGCCGTGATCGCGGGCACGTCGTCGAGGCGGCTGGGTCGGATGCGCAGGCCGGCTGCGGGGGTGGGCGTGTCGGACATGGCGGAGCAGTTTACAATCGCGGGTTCGGTGCTGGCCAAGCCTTGCGGCGCGGCGTATCTACGGCGCTGTTGTGCATCGGCAAACTCCGGTTTGCCACCCAGATCCTCAAGCCCAGCGTGTCTCCTGTGGTGCGGCGGTCGCTTCGGAATTCAAGGAAACATCATGGTCGTGATTCGACTGGCTCGTGGTGGCGCGAAGAAGCGCCCGTTCTACAACCTCGTCGTCGCCGACTCGCGCGAGCGCCGTGACGGCCGCTTCATCGAGCGCGTGGGCTTCTACAACCCGGTGGCCGCCGGCGGCGAGCAAGGCCTGCGCGTGGCGATCGATCGCGTCACCTACTGGGCCAGCCAGGGTGCGCAGCTGTCGCCCACCGTGGCTCGCCTGGTCGAGCAGGCCAAGGCTGCAGCCTGACGCAGAACGGCGCCATGTCCGACCCGGCATGGCCCGATGACGCGGTCGAAGTCGGCCGCATCGTCGGCGCCTGGGGCGTGAAGGGCGCGATCAAGGTCCTGCCCTATTCGTCGGACCCGAAGGCGCTGTTCTCGTCGCGGCGCTGGTTTCTCAAGCCGGCCGCCGTGCCGCGGCCTGCGGCGCCGGCGCTGCCGACACTGCTGAAGATCACCGGCGCACGCGAGCAGGGCGATAGCGTCGTCGCCACCGCGCAGGAAGTGCCCGACCGCAACGCGGCCGAGGCGCTGAAGGGCGCGCTGGTTTTCGTCGCACGCTCGAGCTTCCCCACCGCGGCC
>VBDL01000420.1 GCA_005884255.1 Betaproteobacteria bacterium
TCGACACCGTCGCACGCGAGCTGAAGGTCAAGCCCGAAGAAGTGCTGGAGATGGAAACGCGGCTCTCAGGCGGCGACGTCGCGCTGGAGCCGCAGGGCGACGACGGCGACGAGGCCAGCTTCGCGCCGATCAACTACCTGGCCGACGACCACAGCGAGCCGACGCGCGTGCTCGAAGCGCAGGCGCGCGACCGGCTGAGCAGCGACGGCCTGGCGCAGGCGCTCGACGTGCTCGACCCGCGCAGCCGCCGCATCGTCGAGGAGCGCTGGCTCAAGGTCAACGACGACGCGTCCGGCGGTATGACCTTGCATGAGCTGGCCGCCGAGTACGGCGTCAGCGCCGAGCGCATCCGCCAGATCGAGGTGGCGGCGATGAAGAAGATGCGCAAGACACTGGCCGAGATGGCCTGAGAAGAACGGCTCCCGCGGGAGCCGTTCTTCTTTAGGCGCCTTCGTTCAGCAAGGCGCGCAGGTCGCTGGCCAGTGCCTGCGCGCCGCCGCCGTAGCGCGTGAACAGGCGCAGCCGGCCCTGCGTGTCGTAGATGAACGAGCCGGCCGTGTGGTCCATCGTGTAGCTGCCCGGCGTGCGGCCTTCCACCTTGGCGTAGTAGACCTTGAACTCCTTGGCCACCGCCTTGGTCTGCGCGTCGCTGCCGCGCAGCGCGACGAAGCTCGGATCGAAGGCGGTGATGTAGTTCTTCAGCAGCTGCGGCGTGTCGCGCTCCGGGTCGATGGTGACGAACACGCCCTGCACGCGTTCGCTGTCCTTGCCGAGCGAGCGCTTGACCTCGGCGAGCTCGGCCATCGTCGTCGGGCACACGTCGGGGCATTGCGTGTAGCCGAAGAAGACCACCGTCACCTTGCCCTTGAATTCGGCCAGCGTGCGCACTTTGCCGTCGGCGTCGGGCAGAGACAGCGTGTGCGCATAGTCGGCGCCGGTGATGTCCACGGCCTTGAAGGCTGGCTTGTCGGCGCCGACTGGTGCGCGGTCGCAAGCCGAGAGAATAAGCGCCGCGGCGAGCGCGGCACAGAATCGGATCAGGAGAGCCATGGTTTCAGGTAATGGTCGACCAGCAGCGCGGCGAACAGCAGCGACAGGTGCACGATCGAGAAGACGAAGGTGCGGCGCGCCAGTGCATCGCTGTAGTGGCGCCACAGGCGGAAGGCATAGCCGATGAACATGCCGCCGAGCACGACCGCGGCTGCCAGGTACAGCCAGCCGCTCATGCCGTGGATGAAGGGCAGCAAGGTCGCGGCGAACAGCACGAAGGTGTAGAGCAGCACCTGCAGCCGCGTGAACGCGTTGCCGTGCGTCACTGGCAGCATCGGCAGGCCCGAGCGCCGGTAGTCCTCGGCACGGTACAGCGCCAGTGCCCAGAAGTGCGGCGGCGTCCACAGGAAGATGATGAGAAAGAGGATCAGCGCCTCGGGCCCGACATCGCCGCGCATCGCCGCCCAGCCGAGCAGCGGCGGCATCGCACCCGATGCGCCACCGATCACGATGTTCTGCGGCGTCAGCGGCTTGAGCACCATGGTGTAGATCACCGCATAGCCGATGAAGGTGGCCAGCGTGAGCCACAGCGTCAGCGTGTTGACCCACAGCGCCAGCAGCAGCGCGCCGGCGGCGCACAGCAGCGCGGAGAACACCAGCGCCTGCGTGTTGGTGAGCTCGCCCTTGGCGGTGGGCCGCCAGGCGGTGCGCGCCATCTTCGCGTCGATGCGCCGCTCGACCAGGCAGTTGAAGGCCGCCGCTGCGGCAGCCACCAGCCAGATGCCGAGAGAAGCGGCGATCACCGGCAGCAGCGGCGGCAGGCCCGGCTCGGCGAGCAGCATGCCGACGAAGGCGCAGAACACGATCAGCTGCACCACGCGCGGCTTGGTGAGGGCGTAGAACTGGCGCACGCGCGAGCCGAGTGGCGCGCTGGCGTGGGGGTGGCTGACGGCTTCGGAAGACATGGACAGGATGGGATTCTAGGCAGCCAGGTCGAGCGCAGGGCGAGTAGCGATGTTCGCGCTTTCAGTGCGGCGCCAGCGCAGCGAGCGCGCGATCATCAGCGTCAGGGCCAGCGTCAGCGCCGCCGCGCCGCCGGTATGCGCCACCGCACCGGCCAGCGGCCAGCCGAGCAGCACGTTGGACAGCCCGGTGGCAAGCTGCCACAGCGCGATCGCCGCGAGCACACGCGCCCAGCGGCGCGACGCTTCATCGCCGAGCGCATGCAACCACCAGGCGAGCAGCGCCAGCGCCGCGAGCACGATGTACGCGAGCAACCGATGCGTGTAGTGGATCGCGGTGAGCGCTGCAAACGGCAGCCACGTGCCATCGCCGCTGGAGCCCAGCGCGCGCTGCAGCGTGAAGCCGCGCGCGAAGTCCATCGTCGGCCACCACGAGCCCTGGCAGGTGGGGAAGTCGCTGCAGGCGAGCACCGCGTAATTGGTGCTCACCCAGCCGCCGAGCGCGATCTGCAGCACGGCCAGCGCCGCGACGCTGACGAGACCCGCATGCAGCGCCGGCGGCAGCGCCAAGGGCCGCGGCGCATAGGCTTCGCTTTGCAGCGCGAGCAGCGCGAGCAGCACCATGCCGCCGAGCAGGTGCGCGGTGACGATGGCGGGATAGAGCTTCATCGTCACCGTCAGCGCGCCGAAGGCGCCTTGCAGGCAGACCCACACCAGCGTCGCGGCGGGCCAGAGCATCGACAGCTCACGCGTCGTGCGCCGGCGCTGCACCCACTGCGCCAGAACGAGGCCGGTGATCAGCGCGCCGACCGCCATCGCCAGGTAGCGGTGGACCATCTCGATCCATGCCTTGCCGTGCGTCACCGGGCCGCTGGGCAGGCTGCTTTGCGCGAGGTGGATCTCGTCGTGCGCACCGATCGGGCTGG
>VBDL01000381.1 GCA_005884255.1 Betaproteobacteria bacterium
GATGGACGAGCCCTTCGGTGCGCTGGATGCGCTCACCCGCGCGCACCTGCAGGATGAATTGCTGAAGATCGTCGCGCGCACCAAGAGCACGGTGGTGATGGTCACACACGACGTCGACGAGGCTGTGCTGCTGTCGGACCGCATCGTGATGATGACCAACGGCCCGGCGGCGACGATCGGCGAGATCCTGTCTGTGGAGTTGCCGCGCCCGCGCAACCGCGTCGAACTGGCCGAGGACGCGCGCTATGTGCACTACCGCAAGGAAGTGCTGGACTTTCTCTACACGCGGCACGGTCACGTGGAGCGCGTCGCAGCGTAGGCACGACGCTTGCAAGAGATGCTACGGGCATCGCTTGCGATGTCCTTCTATCTCCTCAGCAGGGCCTGGCCCTTTGGCTCGTCCAACCTCCCGCTCGCAAGACCGGGAGGTTTTTTTTAGTGCTTCTCTTTAGCTACGGCATCACGTCGCTGCGCGACATGAGCCTTCACTGAAGAAAAGCACTTTCAGTGCTTTTCTTTGGCGTAGTTGATCGTGTACTTCGGGATGTCGATCGTCACGTCCTTGTCGGACACGATCGCCTGGCAGCTCAGGCGCGATTGCGCTTCCAGGCCCCAGGCGCGGTCGAGCAGGTCTTCTTCGGACTCGTCCATCTCGCCGAGCGATTCGAAGCCCTGGCGCACGACCACGTGGCAGGTGGTGCAGGCGCAGCTCATCTCGCACGCGTGCTCGATGTCCACACCATTGTCGAGCAGCGCCTCGCAGACCGAGGTGCCGCGCTCGGCCTCGATGGTCACGCCCTCGGGGCAATATTCGGCGTGCGGCAGGACGGTGATCTTCGGCATGGAATGAGTGTTCAGACTTGATCGACGCGGCGCCCGGCCAAGGCCTGGCGGATGCCGCGGTTCATGCGTTCGGCGGCGAAGGCTTCGGTGCCGCGCGCCAGCGCTTCGACGGCGGCGTCGATCGCGCCGTGCGCATCGCCGCGCATCGCCTCCTCGACATCGCGCATCAGCGCATCGATCGCCACCTGCTCGTCGGCGGAGAGCAGGTCGCCATCGGCCGCCAACGCCGAGCGCGTGGCCAGCAGCATGCGCTCGGCCTCGACGCGCGACTCGCGCAGCGCGCGCAGCCGCATGTCATCCTCGGCGTGGCTGAAGCTGTCGCGCAGCATGCCCGCGATCTGCTCGTCGGACAGGCCATAGCTCGGCTTGACGACGATCGCCGCCTGCACGCCCGAGGTCTGCTCCTTCGCGCTAACGCTGAGCAGCCCGTCGGCATCGACCTGGAAGCTCACGCGGATGCGCGCCGCGCCGGCAGCCATCGGCGGAATGCCGCGCAGCTCGAAGCGCGCCAGCGAGCGGCAATCGGCGACCAGCTCGCGCTCGCCCTGCACCACGTGCAGCGCCATCGCGGTCTGGCCGTCCTTGAAGGTGGTGAAGTCCTGCGCCTGCGCGGTGGGGATCGTGGTGTTGCGCTCGATGATGCGCTCGACCAGGCCGCCCATTGTCTCCAGGCCCAGCGACAGCGGGATCACGTCCAGCAACAGCAACTCGCCATCCGGCGCATTGCCGGCCAGCTGGTTGGCCTGGATGGCGGCGCCGAGCGCCACCACTTCATCGGGGTTGAGATTGGTCAGCGGCGCGTGGCCGAAGAACTCGCCCACCGCGGCCTGCACCGCCGGCATGCGCGTCGAGCCGCCGACCATCACGACGCCGTGCACCTCGTCGCGCGTGACCTTGGCGTCGCGCAGTACGCGCTTCACCGCAGTCATCGTGCGGTCGAGCAGGCAGCGGGTCAGCGATTCGAACTGCTCGCGCGTGATCGGCGCCTCCAGCGGCTGGCCGTCGATCGCGCAACGCAGCGTGGCCTGCGGCGCATCGCTCAAGGCTTCCTTCGCGGCTCGTGCTGCGACCAGCACCGCGCGCTTGTCCTGCGCGCTGCGCACCTCGTGGCCGGCCTGGGTCAGCGCCCAATCGGCCAGCGCGCGATCGAAATCGTCGCCGCCGAGTGCCGAATCGCCGCCGGTGGACACCACCTCGAACACACCGCGGCTCAGTCGCAGCAGCGAGATGTCGAAGGTGCCGCCACCGAGGTCGTAGACGGCATACAGCCCTTCGCTGCCGTTCTCCAGCCCATAGGCGATGGCCGCGGCAGTGGGCTCGTTGATCAGGCGCAGCACGTTCAGGCGCGCGAGCTGCGCGGCGTCCTTCGTGGCCTGGCGCTGCGCCTCGTCGAAATAGGCTGGCACGGTGATCACGGCGCCGAACAGCTCGTCGGTGTCGAAGCTGTCCTCGGCGCGCTGGCGCAGCGCGGCGAGGATCTCGGCCGACACCTCGACCGGCGACTTCACGCCGTCGCGCGTCTCGATGCTCAGCATGCCGGGCGCGTCGACGAAGCGGTACGGCAGCTTGTCGTGCCCGACCACGTCCGAGAGACCGCGCCCCATGAAGCGCTTGACCGAGACGATGGTGTTCTCGGGATCCTGGCCTTGAGCGTCGATCGCCGAATGGCCGATCTGCCGGCCGCCGCCGTCGAGGTAGCGCACCGCCGACGGCAAAATCACGCGTCCGGCCTCATCGGGCAGGCATTCGGCCACGCCGTGACGCACCGCGGCGACGAGCGAATGCGTCGTGCCGAGGTCGATGCCGACGGCGACGCGGCGGTGGTGGGGGTCCGGCGACTGGCCGGGCTCGGAAATCTGCAGCAACGCCATGGTGTTATGACTCGAGGGCGTGCAGCCGCGCATCGACGCCCTCGGCGAAGCGCTCGATGAACATCAGCGCGCGCACTTCCTGCGCCGCGGCGACCCAATCGGCGCGCTCGTCGAGCAGCACCTGCAGCTCGGCCAGCATCGCGCGGCGCCGCTGCGCCACCTGCTCCGACAGCGCCTCGACGGCCGCTGCATCCTGCGCCTCGTCGAGCGCCTCGCGCCACTCCATCTGCTGCATCAGGAAGGCCGGCGGCATCGCGGTGTTGTCATGCGCATCGATGCGCTGGCCGTGCAGCGCGCACAGCGCGGCCGCGCGCTTGAGCGGATCCTTCAGGCGCTGGTAGGCCTCGTTGACGCGCACCGCCCATTGCATCGCCACACGCTGCGCGGTGGCACCGTCGGCGGCGAAGCGATCGGGGTGGACCTCTGCCTGCAACGCCTTCCAGCGTGCATCGATATCGCTGCGCTGCTGTTCGAATCGTTGCGGGAGGTCGAACAGCGTGAAGTCGTCGTCGTCGAGCTTCATCACACGCGGAACGACTCGCCGCAGCCGCAGCGGTCCTTCTCGCGCGGGTTGTGGAACTTGAAGCCCTCGTTGAGACCTTCACGCACGAAGTCCAGCTCGGTGCCGTCGATATACGGCAGGCTCTTCGGATCGACCAGCACCTTCACGCCGTGGCCCTCGAATACGACGTCTTCGGGCGCCACCTCGTCGGCGTACTCGAGTTTGTAGGCCAGGCCCGAGCAGCCGGTGGTCTTCACGCCCAGGCGCACGCCGACGCCCTTGCCGCGCCGGCTGATGTAGCGCGCCACATGGCGCGCC